>JAICQC010000087.1 GCA_025938055.1 Anaerolineales bacterium
AGCCGCTCCATCACAGTATCGCCGAGGTTGTGCGCAACCACCGGCTCGTGGAAGCGTGGTGGCGCTGCCAGCAAACGCGTCAGATGCAGAGTGAGTCTGTCGAAGTTCCCACGCGCCATCAGTATCTACAGCTTGTCGTTATCCCTGACCAGCACGCCAGCGGAAGCCTGTTACTGGCTCAGGACCTCACGCGCATACGCCGCCTCGAAACGGTACGCAGGGATTTTGTGAGCAACCTTTCCCATGAGCTGCGCACGCCGCTCGCCTCGCTGAAAGCCCTGGCAGAAACGCTTCAGGAAGGCGCACTGGAGGACCCGCCCGCTGCGCGCCGGTTCGTGGACCAGATCCAGACCGAGGTGGATGCGCTCACGCAGATGGTGAATGAATTGCTCGAGCTTTCCAGGATCGAATCGGGGCGCTTCACTCTGGACCGTTCGCTTGTCGCGGCTTATGATCTGCTTCACTCTGCAGCCCGGCGGATGCAGGTCCAAGCGGAGCGCGCCAACATCGCATTACGAGTCGAATGTGCTCCAGATCTGCCAAACGTGCAGGTCGATTCGCAGAGGCTGGAGCAGGTGATGGTCAACCTGATCCATAACGCGGTCAAGTTCACACGTCCGGGAGGCGTAGTCGTGCTTCTCGCGGAAGCCTTTGAGGGCTCAGTGCGATTCGCCGTGCGCGATACAGGAGTCGGCATCCCCGCCAATGAAGTCTCGCGCATCTTCGAGCGTTTCTACCGCGTCGACAAGTCCAGGACAGGCAGCGGCACCGGGCTGGGTCTATCCATTGCCAAACATATCGTCGAGGCGCACGAGGGGAAGATCTGGGCAGAGAGCGTGGAGGGACGCGGCAGCACGTTTTTCTTTTCCATTCCGCCCGTCTAGTCATTGCATTTTTGTTTTGCGTTGGTAAGCTCGCTGTAAAGCACAAAATTATGACTCCATGCTATCCTATGGGCATGGAAATGTTTCTTACTTGCTGACGGTCATCATTGCAAATGCGGGGTAAAAGCGTCGTCCTGCCTGTGCCAGCAGGTTCAGATGACAGAGCAATACTGAACGCGTGAAGAAAACATTCCTCTTCTCCTCCTCACAAGAGCTCGGTCTCCTCCCGGGCTCTTGTGCATTTAAGCAGGAAAATCTTTTCGCGGGCATATGCCGGTTTTGAGGGCTTGCACTGACATGGTTTTTCTTGTATGCTTCTCATGCACAGTAACGAGATTGACAGTCTTGTATATATACTGTACAGGCTTACAGAAGAGGAAATCAAGATTATCGAGGGCAGCCCATGGCAAGTGAAGATGAGCTAGCGATTTTACATCAAGGTGTCGCTCAGAGTCAAAATGAGGTTGTGATGCGCTTAAATAAGTTTTCATCTATGGTCAATGGTAGTTTTGCTGTCCTTGCACTTGTAATTGTCAGCATGGCATGCAGTCTTGTGACGCCTGCCGATGATCCAGATACTGTGACTTTACCTGGATGCTATCAAGTCACATTCCTGGGGTCTTCACAGAGCACAGACCTGATCTCGATATGGCGCTACCGGGTGGAAGAACAGTCCTGCGCACAGGATTTGAGCAACTGGATGCTGGAGCTTCCTGCCTGCGCCACCATTGTCGATGCGTCTCCCTCGCCCTGGGAGTTCGTTCAGCCTGACCCGAATTATCAATTTAACGGGATCAAATGGGAGACCGGCACGGGTTTTGAAACCGGAGAATTCAACATTGTGCTTTCTGGTGAATTAATGGATGGAGTTGTGCGGGTTGGCGTCAAGGGCCCCGATGTGGCAATCGGAGAGATCATAGGTCCGGTGTGTGCTGTGACGACAACGACTGCAACGACTACCGTCACTTCAGATGCCATTACCCCCACCCTCATTCTTCTGACAGAAAGCATAGAATCCCCCACTGCCTTACCGCCCACCGCGACCGTCTCTGCTCCCACAGTGCAACCGCCTCCGGCAAGTACAGGTACCATTCTTGTTACCGATAACGATCAAACCCTTACCTTTACATGCAACGGCAATGAGGTGGAAGTTCGCGGGAACGCGAATGTCATCACGTTGTTAGGTTCCTGCAGCAGCATCACCGTAAGAGGGAATGCCAATCAGGTATATTGGCAATCGGGTGCTCCCATCATTACGAACACTGGCAATGAAAATATCATCACGCAAAGGTAAAGGATACAATCGCATTTCAAGCAGATGGAACGCATTGTCACCTCGCTGCGGATGTAAACCACAGGCAGTTTGAAAAAGGCTGAGTTTTGATAACTCAGCCTTTTTTTTCTTAACAAGACGTTAACCAGTTCTTCTTATGTCCTTAAAATCCGCCTGATAAGATGGCAATGTATAAAAATCAAAGGAGAAATGTAGAAATGACCAAATTTGTTCGTCCGTTTATGTTCGTACTTATTGTAATGAGCTTTGTGCTCGCTGCCTGCGGGGGAGCCGCTCCTACAGAAGCATCCCCTGCTGTAGAGCCGACCACGGCTCCACCCACTGCTGCTCCCGCCACCGAAGTCCCGGCGGAAGACTCCCTGGCAATGTATGCGCCGAATGCTGTTTCGGGTGACATTGTCACTGCGGGTTCATCCACTGTCTTCCCGCTTTCCGAGCGCATGAAACAGCGTTTTGAAGAAGAAGGCTTCAGCGGCAACCTCACCATTGACTCCATCGGTTCCGGCGCCGGTATCGAACGCTTCTGTGTGGCGGGTGAAACCGATATTGCGAATTCCTCCCGCGCCATTCGGGATACCGAGATCGAATCCTGCGCTGGCATCGGTCGCACGGTCACGGAATTCCAGGTGGGAATCGATGCGCTGGCAGTGGTTGTCAGCTCTGAGAATGACTTCGCTACCGATGTCACCCTAGAAGAACTTGCCCAGATTTTCTCGACCGCAACATTATGGTCAGACGTCCGCGCAGAGTGGCCCGCTGAGCCCATCCAGCGCTTCAGCCCGGGCACCGACTCAGGCACCTTCGATTACCTCGTCGAAGCCGTGATGACACCCGGTTTTGGCGGTGATGCAGAGGCGGGCGAAGCCGCCATCCTCGAATCTGAAAACACGCAGTTCTCTGAAGATGACAACGTGCTCGTGCAGGGCGTCCAGGGTTCGCCCTATGCCATCGGTTACTTTGGTTATGCCTACTATCAGGAAAATGCCGATACATTGAAGGCGCTGTCAGTCAACGGCGTCGCTCCAACCGCCGAGACGGCTGAATCCGGTGAGTACCCGATCTCGCGCCCACTCTTCATCTACTCGAGCAACGAGATCATGCAGGAGAAGCCACAGGTGAGTGCCTTCATCTACTTCTACCTCAACAACGTCACAGATGAGATCCTGGATGTCGGTTACTTCCCGGTCAGCGAAAGTAAGGCGCAGGAGAATCTGGACGCCTGGAACGCTGCGCTGGGCATGTAGGCAGATATATCGTAATGTCAGGTCAAACCTTCCTTCCCCTATAGAACTGGAGAAGGAAGGTAATTTGCTGTAAAAGGGAATTTGAGTTTTTAGAAAGGAGGTGCTTTCATGGCTGAATTGGCATTGAAAAAGAATGAAGAAAAGAAAGCATCTACAATCAATTTACATCGCAAACCACGCTGGGGGGAATCCATCATCCAGGGATTATTATTCTTTAGCGGTTTTTTCTCCATCTTCATCACACTCGGCATCGTGTATGAGCTTGGCAAGGAGGCGCTGCTTTTTTTCCAGATGCCCGATGTGGACTTAATTGCCACCCTGACCACCACCGAGTGGAAGCCGCATATCGGCAAATTTGGCATCTGGCCCCTTCTCAACGCGACGTTGATCACGACGCTGATCGCCATGACGATCGCCATCCCGTTGGGGATGAGCGTGGCAATCTACCTGAGCGAATATGCCAGCCCGAGGGTCCGCAAAACCTTGAAACCGGTCCTGGAGGTGCTGGCTGGCATACCAACCATTGTGTACGGGTATTTCGCGCTCACGTTCATGACGCCCATCCTGCGCCAGATCTTCGGCGCGGATACCGTGCAGGTCTACAATACGGGGTCAGCCGGGCTGGTGATGGGAATCCTGATCCTGCCGTTGATCACATCCATGACCGAGGATGCCCTGAGCGCCGTCCCCCGCTCCCTTTGTGAGGCTGCCTACGGCGTGGGCGCGACCAAGCTGGAGGTTGCCCTACAGATCATCGTTCCCGCGGCGCTCTCGGGAATCGCGGCTGCCATCATCGTCGGTATCTCACGCGCCATTGGCGAGACCATGATCGTGGCGGTTGCGGCCGGTGCAGGACCCAATTTCACGTTCAGTCCCTTCGTCGGCGCAGAGACCATCACGGGACATATTGTGAGGATTTCGGGCGGCGACTTAAGCTACGACTCGATAGACTACAACAGCATCTTTGCGCTCGGCTTGTTCCTATTTATGATCACGCTCACCCTCAATTTCATCAGCCAGTCGATTGTGCGTCGCTTCCGAGAGGTATACGAATGAAGGAAAAAGCGGTCGTCCAGGGGTTTGTCAATAATCTTGAGGGGCGCAATCGACGGGGTGCGATATGGCATGTCCTCTTTCAAGCCTCCACCATCGTCGGCATCATTGCGCTGATCGCGCTTCTGCTGAATGTGATCGACGGCGCTTTTGGCTATGTCGCTTATGAAGCCAGGGTCGATCCAGATACACTTTCCGTGGATGGAACACCTGTGGAAGACCAGAGCAAGGAGCAGCTGGTTGCCCTTCTGCAATCCACCCTTTCCAGCGGCGCCTATAATAAACTGGAAAACGAAAAGACCTTTGCCGCGCGCTCACAAGAGGAAGTGTACCAACTCGTAGTGATACGGATCATCCGTCTCAAAGTCGTACAGGTCTGGGACTTGTGGCCGTCGCTGACCCAGGCGGATGAGATCCGCGTCACCATGGCACAGGATCACCCGGGTGCAGAATTGGATTTCGTCTCCTGGCTCACCACAGACTTTGTGACGCGGCCTCAGACCAGCGAGCCGCTGACCGCCGGCGTGCGCACTGCGATCCTCGGGTCGCTGTGGACCATTCTGTTCACGATCCTGCTTGCCTTCCCGATCGGTGTTGGCGCCGCCATCTATCTGGAAGAATACGCGACCCAAAACTGGTTTAACCGCATTATCCAGACCAACATCAACAACCTGGCAGGAGTACCATCCATTGTATACGGTATTCTGGGGTTGGCAATTTTCGTTCGCGCGCTGGAGGCGTTCACCAGCGGGGAAATGTTTGGGATCGTGAACCTGACGTCCGCGAATGGGAGAACAGTGCTTTCCGCCGGGCTGACCCTCGGTCTGCTCGTGCTCCCGATCATCATCATCAACGCGCAGGAGGCGATCCGTGCGGTGCCACGCTCGCTCCGCAATGCCAGCTACGGGGTCGGCGCGACCAAATGGCAGACCGTCTGGTCTCATGTGCTGCCCAATGCCATGCCCGGCATCCTGACTGGGACGATCCTGGCTGTCTCGCGCGCCATCGGCGAAACCGCTCCCCTAGTGGTTGTGGGCGCATCCACGGCGATCAGTTTCGATCCCTCTTCGCCCTTCTCAAAATTCACCACTCTTCCGATCCAGATCTACCAGTGGACCTCCCGTCCGCAGGATGAATTCAGAAGCCTTGCCGCGGCATCCATTCTTGTGCTGCTTGTTCTGTTGTTGAGCCTGAATGCCTCTGCCGTCTTACTGCGCAATCGCTTCAGCAGGAGTTTCTAACATGACCACAAATTACAACACTGAACATAAGTACGTCGTCGAAGCCCGCGATCTCGATATCTATTACGGAAATTTTAGAGCCGTCGCCGGGGTGAATATCAAGATCGAACGAAACGCGATCACCGCTATCATTGGGCCCTCTGGCTGCGGGAAATCCACATTGCTACGTGCCTTCAACCGGATGAACGAGCTCTACGCCGGCACGTCCATCAAGGGACAGGTCATGTTCGATGGCGAGGATATCTACGCCCCGCAGATCGACCCGGTGGAAGTCCGCTATCGCATTGGCATGGTGTTCCAGAAACCCAATCCCTTCCCCAAGAGCATTTATGAAAACATCGCCTGGACTACCCGCATCCATGGCTACAGGGGTAACATGGATGAACTGGTAGAAAACTCTCTGCGGCAAGCCGCACTATGGGATGAGGTCAAGGATAAGCTGCACCAATCGGGCTTGTCTCTTTCGGGAGGGCAGCAGCAGCGTCTGTGTATCGCCCGGGCGATTTCCATCAAACCCGAGGTGATCCTAATGGACGAGCCCGCCTCCGCTCTCGACCCGATCGCCACCCTGAAGATCGAAGAGCTGATGCAGGAACTGAAAAAACAATACACCATCGTGATCGTAACCCACAACATGCAGCAGGCTGCGCGTGCTTCGGACTACACCGCCATGATGATGCTCATTGACCGTCAGACCCCTGCAGGCACCGTCATCGAATTTGATGACACGAAGGTCATTTTTACGAACCCAAAAGATAGGCGCACAGAGGATTATGTGACGGGTCGATTTGGATAGAAAATCCACATAAAAAGGAAGAGTATAATATGACGACTGGTAAGAGAAACGAGGACCCCATGTTGCGCAAAACATTTGAAAACGAAATCCAGCAGGTCAAGGATGACGTGCTTTTGCTTGGCAGTATGGTCGAGCAGGCAATTCTCGGTTCCGTGGATGCACTAAAAAAACGCGACATCAAGGCATCTGAGCGAATCTTTGACGAGGACAAGGAAATCAATGCAAAACGCTTTGAAATCGAAAATAAGCTGATGATCCTGATCGCCACGCAACAGCCCATGGCGCACGACCTGCGCCTGCTGGCATCCTGCATGGAGATCATCTCAGAACTGGAGCGCATGGGCGACTATGCCAAAGGCATCGCTAACATCAACATTCGCATGGGAGATGCTCCGCTCCTCAAGCCGCTGATCGATGTGCCGCGCATGGCGCAGATCGGTGTGGATATGCTTCACCAGGCGCTGACTGCCTTTGTCAACGAGGATATCGAAACCGCAAAATCGATCCCGGTCAAGGATGATGAGGTGGATGCACTGTATAACCAGGTCTATCGTGAATTGATGACTTTTATTATTGAGGACGCAAAAACGATGGAGCGCGCCAACTGGCTGCTGTGGGTGGCACACAACCTCGAGCGCGTAGCAGACCGTGTGACCAATATTTGCGAGCGGACGATCTTCATTGCAACAGGTGAAATGACTGAGATCAAATCCACAGATGACGAGTTCTGGCATGCGCAACGGCAGAAAAAATAGTTCAATAATAAAATCCGTCGGTATTCGACGGATTTTTATTTTTTAAGGGATTTCTATCCCATCCTTCCCGTGATATAGGCTTCGGTCAATTCCTGTTTTGGCTTGGTAAACACTTCCTGGGTTTCAGAAAATTCCACTAACTCTCCCAGCCAGAACAAACCCGTGTAATCGGAGACGCGCGCCGCCTGCTGCATATTATGCGTGACGATCACAATCGTGTAATCCTTTTTTAATTCCGCGATCAATTCCTCAATGTGTAGCGTAGCGATGGGATCAAGTGCCGATGTCGACTCATCCATTAGGATGACTTCCGGGTGTATGGCAACAACGCGCGCAATACAAAGTCTCTGCTGCTGCCCCAGCGAGAGTCCGAGCGCGTCGGAGCGCAAGTCGTCCTTCACCTCGTCCCACAATGCTGCGGCTCGTAGAGATTGTTCGACGACTTCGCCCATATTCACATCCATGCCCATGACACGCGGACCGAATGCCACATTGTCATAGATCGATTGCGGAAACGGGTTCGGCTTCTGGAAGACCATGCCGACTCTCTGCCGCAGCATAACTACATCCATCTCCTCACCGTAAATGTCCTCCCCATCCAGGATGATTTTGCCTTCCACACGTGTACCGGCAATCGTATCGTTCATGCGATTGAGGCAGCGTAGAAACGTGGATTTCCCGCAGCCAGAGGGACCGATCAAAGCGGTGACCTTGTGCGGCAGGATCTCCAGGCTTATGTCGTTTAATGCTTTCTTGGCGCCATAATAAAAATCAAGATGCTGAATAGAGAAAGCAGGGTGATCATGATTCATGGCTTTATTTTATCATCGCAGCTTTGTTAATGATCAGGCCCTCATCACGCTGACCCCCAGGTTGTCCGCATGGTCACTGATCCGTTCCAGAACGCGGAGAGTCTCTGTAAAGATAACATTTGCCTCCGGGTTACAGATGCCCGCTTCCAGACGCTCAATATGCCGCTGCCGCGTTTGCCAGTAAAGCTTGTCGAACTCACTTTCCATCTCGCAGACTCTGCTGGCGAGCAGTTTGTCGTTATCCTCAAAGGCTTTGACCGCTGACGAAAACGTATGAAAGGTGTGCTTCCATAACTGCTCAAACTCTTCCATCGCCGGTTGACTGAACGACACATTGTTATTTATGCGTTCCATCGCATATTGGGCAATATCTTCAGACATGTCACCCACGCGTTCGATGTCAATTAACAAGTTCTTGAGCTGGAAACAGCGTTTCTGCTGCGCAATGCTCAGATCCTGCTGTATCAGATTGTTAACAAAATCAACGAGCGTTTTGTAAAGAGGATCAACTAACTTGTCCTCCTGTTCGAGAACATGGTTTGCCATCTCAGGGTTCTTGGTAAGGAGTGCCTGACAGCTCACTTCGAACATGTGCGCGGCAACCTCGCCCAGTCGTGTCAGTTCACGGGCTGCCTCCCTTAATGCGACGGCCGGGACGCTTTGCTGCATGTTATCAATATAAAGGGTAAGCCTTTCCTGCACAGGTTTGTTTTCAGGGGGCACAAGTTTTTCCGCCACCCAGGCAATTTGTTTCACAAAGGGAAACATGATTGCGCTTACAGTGAGATTAAAAACCGTGTGGGCATTGGCAATCTGGCGCGGCAGGTCAGCGGATGTCCGACTGATCAAGTCACCGAAGGGTAAAATAAAAGGGAGAAAAAGCAACACGCCCACGACATTAATGAATATCTGTGCCATGGAAGCCTGCCGTGCGGCACGCGAAAGCTGAAATGATGCTATTAACCCGGTGATACAGGAACCGATATTCGCGCCTAAAATAATTCCGATCGCCCCCGGCAGGGTTATGGCATTACTCATACCCATTGCCACAGTAATGCTGGTTATAGCCGTGCTGCTTTGAACAAGAGCAGTCAGGACCAAGCCCGCCAACACGGCCGCGAGAGGATATTGTCCCATGGCAACCAGCCCATCAGCCACCCAGGCAATCTCCATAAGAGTCTTGACCGCTCCAGACATCAACGTCATTCCCAGAAAAATAATACCGATACCGAGGCAGATCTCCCCATATTTTTTCCAGTCACGATGCTGGAAGAACTCAAAAATGATCACTCCCAGAACGATAAACATCATATTGAAATTCTTAATATTAAAAGCGACAATCTGAGCCGTTACTGTAGTGCCAATCTCCTGACCAATGATGACAGCGATCGTTTGCTGGACTGTCATTAGGTTGGCATTGATCAGTCCGATCATAGTGACCATCAATAAACCACTACTGGAAAGCATAGCTGTGGCAACCGTGCCAAACAAAGCGCTGCGCAAACGTCCACTGGTCACCCGCTCAAGCCATTTTTGGATCTGATCTCCGGTTAGTTTTTCCATCCCCGCGCTGAGTAACCTCACCCCATACAAGAACAGAGCCAATCCACCCAAAATCTGTAAAAAAGCAGCCATAATTCCTCCACGATCAATTGAATAGTTAGTATGATGCTAGTACACTTGCCACTCAGACAACCCTGTGCCCAGTGCGCAAGAAACGTCATTTTACATTACCTGTTCATGATTTTTGCTCCACGTAATGTAGTTGTGATAAATGCCTTATAATCTGGTCCAATGAACCGGCCGCGTCTACGATCTCTTATTTTTCTCATTCTATTAACAGCATGTTCCTCGAATACGTCAGAGACCGATCCCGGAACCGATGCGTATATTGAAAACAAAGGCTCCGACACCATTGTCAACCTGGCTCTCGCCTGGGCAGAAACGTATCAGGCTGAACGCCCGGAAGTCCGTATATCCGTCACGGGCGGAGGCTCCGGGACGGGTATTACATCCCTGATCAATGGCACCGTGGATATTGCCAACGCATCCCGCCAGATCAAGGACGAGGAAATTGCCGAGGCGCAGTCCAATGGCGTCGAACCGCTGGAACACATCATCGCCCGAGACGCAATCGCGGTCATCGTCCATCCGGATAATCCCATCAGTCAACTCACATTGAAACAGATATCGGATATTTACAGCGGCAAGTACAACAACTGGTCTGAGCTGGGCGGCGAAGACAGGCCCATTGTGCGGCTCTCGCGCGAAACAAATTCAGGCACGCACGTCTATTTCCTTGAAATGGTCCTGCGCCTGGGAAGTACAGAAGATAAAACCCTGTTCTCCACCGATACACTCCTGCTCCCCTCCTCTGAAGGCATCATCGCTGAAGTACGCCAGAACCCGAATGCTATTGGCTATGACGGACTTGGCTACGTGCCGGAAGATTTGAAGATGATCGCCATCGCCGAGCAGGAAGGTGGCGACTACGTGCTGCCCTCCATCCCGACCGTGAACGATAAAACGTATCCAATCGCACGTGACCTGTACATGTATACAGATGGCGAACCCACAGGGATTGTCAAGGAATACCTTGATTGGATTCTTGATTCTGAGGCACAGGAGATCGTCGCCGAGCTGGGTTTTGTGCCTGCCTCGCCCACGACTACATCCTCCCCTTAAGGAGTCTGCATGGAAAAATCCCTCAACTGGTACGAATTTGTCATCACGCGTTTGATCAAGGCTTCCGGCTATTCAGCCATCCTTTTTGTTGCACTTATCTTTTTCTTTCTGGTGCTGGAAGGACTTCCCACGTTTGCAGAAGTAGAACTCACTTCGCTATTCAGCACTCGCTGGTATCCCATCGAAGAATATTATGGGATTCTGCCTCTCATCACCGGCTCTCTGATTGTGACGATCGGTGCCGCGCTGGTTGCCGTTCCCCTTGGGCTGGGCACAGCGATTTACATTTCTGAGATTGCGCCGCGCTGGATGCGCGAAATCCTCAAGCCTCTGGTGGAATTACTTGGCGGACTTCCTTCGGTGGTGCTCGGGTTTCTGGGGATTTTAGTTCTCTCGCCATTCATACGGAGCTTTCTGGACCTGCCCACGGGTCTGACTGCCTTTACCGGTTCCCTGCTCCTCGGCGGGATCGCAGTGCCCACCGTTGTGTCGGTCGCGGAGGACGCGCTGGATGCGGTGCCGCGTTCCTATCGCGAGGGAGCCTGGGCATTGGGAGCCACGCGCTGGCAGACGATCTGGCGGGTGACCTTCCCAGCGGCGCGCTCCGGCGTGCTGACCGCCGTCATGCTCGGCGTGGGGCGTGCCATCGGCGAGACGATGACCGTGATGATGGTCACCGGCAACGCGCCAGTGCTCGCGCTGGAGCCGGGCAGTCTCTTCGCTCCCGTGCGCACCATGACCGCGACCATCGCAGCGGAGATGGGCGAAGTAGCAGCAGGCAGCACACATTACCACGTGCTGTTCTTTATCGGCATGGTCTTGTTTCTGATCTCACTGGGCGTCAATATCGCGGCGTCCTCAGTTGTCTTCCGCACCAGGAAGCGCGCCGAGAGGATTTTGTCGTGAAGCGTGCATTCTCCATCAATCGCCACTTAAGTGAACGGCTGGGCTTCACCCTCATCACGTTGATGGCATTTGCAACGGTGATTCCCATCGTTGCAGTAGTCATCTACATCTTTGTCCAGGGCGCGCCAGCAATCTCACTCGAATTTCTGACAGGCTTTCCACGCGACGGTATGCGGGAGGGCGGAATCTTGCCGGCAATCATCGGCACGATCTATCTCACGGTTGGGACCGCTATCTTCTCCGTACCGCTTGGGATTGCTGCCGCGATCTATCTTTCTGAATATGCTTCGGATACGCCGTTGACCCGCACTATCCGTATCGCGATCATCAACCTGGCAGGCATTCCATCGGTTGTATACGGATTGTTCGGTCTGGGGCTCTTCGTGATCTTCCTGAACTTTGGCACATCCATCCTGGCCGCCTCGCTGACCCTTTCGATCATGACGCTGCCGGTCATCATCAGCACGGCGGAGGAGTCGTTGCGTTCTGTGCCGCAGGGGTTCCGAACAGTGAGTATTTCGCTCGGCGCGACGCGCTGGCAGACCATTCGCCGCATCGTTTTGAAGGAGGCATTGCCCGGAATTCTTACCGGCGTCATCCTGGGGCTGGAGCGCGCCGCAGGCGAGACCGCGCCGATCCTGTTCACAGGCGCGGCGTTTTTCCTGCCTCGTCTGCCGCAGTCCCCATTCGATGCGACGATGGCACTGCCTTACCATCTCTTTGTGATTTCCACCCAGGTGCCTGAAATGCCGATCCAGATCCAGTATGGTACGGCATTGGTGCTGCTGGTCTTCGTATTAACCATGAACTTGATTGCAACTGTCATCCGCTCGCGGGCGAGGGCAAAGCGGCAATGGTAGACAAGATAATCATCGAAAACTTATCACTACAATATTCCGACGGCACCGAGTCGCTGCGCAATATTAGCCTGGGAATCCGCGAAAAAGCAGTGACGGTGCTGTTCGGTCCGGCGGGCGGCGGCAAATCTACACTGCTGCGCTGTTTGAACCGCCTGAATGACCTCACCGAGGTCAAAGCCGCGTCGGGGCAGATTCTGATCGATGGCCAAAACATTCTCGATCCAACAATCGATGTGATTGCATTGCGCCGCAGGGTGGGCATGGTCTTTGCGCGTCCGGTCGTTTTGCCGATGAGCATTCGCCAGAATTTGACCTATGGCTTGGAGCTGGCGGGCGAAAAGCGTCGCGCCAGGCTGGATGAAGCAGTCGAACGGAGTTTGAAACTGGCAGCCATCTGGGACGAAGTCAAGGACCGGCTGGATGATCCTGCCATCGCGCTCTCCGGCGGTCAGCAGC
>JAICQC010000299.1 GCA_025938055.1 Anaerolineales bacterium
CAGCCCCCGCGCCCGCAGCGAGTAACGCTCCGACGATGCCGAAGCAGAGCGCCGTCCCCAAGCCGCCTGCATAAAAACCAATCTGCGTGGCGGGGTCGCTGGATAGATCAGGCAGTGGACCGAAAGGAGTGGGTGTTCCGGTGGCTTGCATATACGCGAGCGCGGCGATGCCACCGAGGATCTGACCCAGGATGATCAAGCCTCCCGCGATGCCCCCGGCCGTCGCGCCGGCGCGGGCACCTTCGTTCTTGGTGAAGGGCTTTTCGCGTTGGGCGGTCAGGAAGCCGGCAACACCACCGGCGACCAGAGACAGAACGGGTCCGCAGAATCCCGCCAGCCCTGCCACGCAGATATTCAAGACCAGACCAATCACACCGACAATCAATCCAATTCTTGTTCTTGGTTGCATGACAAATCTCCTTTTGGCTTTTTACTACTATACAACAGTTCCAGACAGAATGCTACGAGTAATCATCGTATGTACTAAGGCTCTAAGTGTTTCATTGCTTCCCTTCGACTCAGCAGATGTAACGGTGTCCTTTCAACAAACTCTTTCACGGCTCCTGGGTCAACGCGGGCATACTGCCGCAGCGCCCAACCGATGGCTTTGTTGATGAAGAATTCATCTGAGCCCAGGTTCTCTCGAATCAGATCACGCAGCAGATCGAAATCGGTCTGCTCCTTATAGTCCAGTTGGAACAGGAGCGTCGTTCTGCGCAGCCAGAAGTTCTTCGAAGAGCGCCATTTTGGTAGGTATTTTTCACGCACCTCGGGATAACGTTTGAAATGAACACCTGCAATATGAGAGATGTTGTCCACCGTATCCCACCAGGATTTGTGCGTGATCATGTATTCAAGGGTGTTAATGGCTTTGGATGGGAGCTTCTTTTCCATTCGCTCCAGAATGCTGATGGCAAGGTATTGATATTCGCGGGCAGGCAGCTCCCAAAGTTCGCGAATAACAGGCGCCAGATCTTTTTCTGAGGGCAGTCCCTGTTCATGGATGATTTGCCTGAACAGGACTTTCAACTGCGGCGATTTGATCCCCAGATACTCGAACTGGTCGCGCATATACTTTTTCATCGGCGCGGCCTGGGTGGGATTGGCATTCTGTTCCAACAATGTTTTGACTGAAATAACGTACGGGTGCATGTGATCTCCAGTCTCTAATTACCAACTACCAATTACCCTACTTCGCACCCGGCGGTTGGGAAAACAATACTACCCACTTCCCGGCGGATTGTTCCGTTACAGATGTCTCCGGCGTGACTACAGTGACCCACGTGCGACCGGGCTTGAGCGGGAACGGAGTCGTATCGTCGGGATAGAGAAATCGGATCGGCTTGCGGCGTCCTGTTTCGATCTCTGCCTCCGTTGGCACTGTGCTCCAGCGGATGTTGTACACGCGCCCATCGCGGAATAATAACGCGTCGCCGAGCCAGTCCTGTTCGAGGTGAATGTCCAGGTTGGTCGGCGAGACCACGTCGTGTTTCGTGAAGAGCACGATCACATTTTCAAAGTGCAGCTGCCGCTGGGTCAGGCGGTCCACTTCGGGGTGCAGCACGCCGGCTGCCTGCTCATCGGCGCTGTCCACGTAGCGCCACCAGCTTTTGTAGAGCGGGTCGTAGACCCAGGCAGATTGGTTGAGCCATGCAAAGTACACATCCAGGCGCGAGGTGTCCTCACCTCCCTCGGGCGCGACCGCGGAGTAGACGTTGCTGCTGTAATCGAGCGTCTGCCCGGGCTGCTGGCTGTCCTTTGCATGCTGGATCAATTCCGGGATGCCCAGCATGTACCCGCCGCCCTGGATGTCGTGGTCCACAAAGGCGCACTTGGGCAGTTCCACCAGCACCTCGGCGGAGGCGTAGGCATAGATCAGGCACGAGTCCTCGAAGAAGGCGGCGATGTCGGCGTAGATCAGGCGTCCCGAACGCACTGGTCCTACTTTAGCGGGAGCCAGATCAGAGGTGGGCGGAGGCAATTGCAGCGCGACCAAGCCCACGTCGACATGAAGGAGCGATGTGGTGATATCCAGCGCCTCGCTGCGCCCCGTGGCTGGATCCACATCGCTGTCCTGTTCCTCCTGCCCGGCATCTCTCAACGCAAATTCCATCTCGGGAGGTTTTACGAACTCAAGGATGTACTTCCCCTTGACGACGTTGAACCCATAGTAGCCGTTGCTGTCGGTAGTGGTCTGTGAGAGCAGCGCGCCGCTGACGTCATAGAGATTGACGCACACGCCGCCGATTCCATCTTCCCAGGCTTCCTGAAGTCCGTTTTGATTTTCGTCGTGCCAGACACGGCTGCCCAGGATGAGGTTGATCTGCCGGAACGGCTCGCGTCTTACTTCGCAATTCCCAACGATGGGGACTTCAGGCGCGGGGAATTCTCCATAGAACGTCGTCAGGAAGCGCGTCGCGCCTTCGGTGATGTAGACCTCGAAGACGTAGGGCGCGAACGACAATCCCGCCTGCGGGCGCGCCTCGACCGGGAAGTGCGAGATCGAGACCAGCACCGCCGGGATCTGCAGCAGGGAAGGGTCTTCGACAGGCAGCCCCGTCAACGGGTTATTGATTTCGACAAAGGGAGTCGGTATATCGGTTTGCGCTGCTGAGGTTTGTTCGGTTGGTGAAGATGTTTCAGGCGTGGATGTTATCTGGGATGGAGGGGGATTCGTGGATGCTGCGGTAATAGGGTTGCAACTACCGAGGAGAAACGTTATTAACGTGATCTGAACTGCAGAACGGAACATTTTAGCGATGGTTCAGCACAGGCATGTGCCCTGAGTTTTTAACCCTCCACGAATCCGTTTTTTACCCGCTCATAGGTTCTTTCGAGCGATTCGGGCAGGATGCGTACATCTCCGACAACAGTCATGAAATTCGTGTCTCCGCCCCAGCGCGGGACGATGTGAATATGGACGTGTGACTTGATCCCCGCGCCCGCCGACTCGCCAATATTGGCGCCCATGTTGAACGCTTCGGGATGATAGATGCCGCGCAGGACGGTCATGCAGCGCGTGGTCAGTTCCATCATTTCGGCGCGGGTCTGCGGGTCGAGTTCCTCGAGGTTGGGCTTGTGGTCAAACGGGACGACCATCAAATGACCGCTGGTATAGGGATAGCGGTTGAGGATCACATAGGCGCGCTCGCCGCGCAACGCAATCAGATTCTCGGCGCTGTCTTCCTTCTCCTGCGCGAGGCAGAAAATACACTCCGTTTCTTTGCTGCTTTCGATGTATTCCATACGCCACGGGGACCAGATGTGATTCATAGGATGGGTGAATTGTAGCAGAGAATCCCTCTTTCCTCTCTCTTCTTTCCACATTCTACTCTCCACTCACTGTTCTCTGCTCTCTGCTTCCTCCTTCCACCTTCGGCGTTTTTCGATTATCCTCGCTTCAATGCAGCCCACACTTTTCTCACAAAACACACAGCAATGGACTGTCTCCAAACTGACGTTCTACATTCGCAAGCTTCTGGAGGAGGACGAGGTCCTTCAAGACGTCTGGGTGCAGGGGGAGATCTCAAACCTGTCGCGCCCTGCGTCGGGTCATATTTATTTCACACTCAAGGACGCGTCCGCTGCGCTGCGGTGCGTGATGTGGAAGACGAGCGCGGTGCGTTTGGGGATTCCGCTGCAGGACGGTAAAGCCGTGGAAGTGCACGGCAAGATCGGCCTGTACGAAGTCAGCGGGCAGTACCAGCTCTACGTCGATCAGATCAGACCTGTGGGAGAGGGCGCGCTGTACCAGGAGTTCATGCGGCTGAAAGCCATGCTTGAAGCTGAGGGATTTTTCGCTCCCGAGCGCAAGCGTCTCATTCCCATGTTCCCGAAAAAAATAGGGATCGTCACCTCGGCGACGGGCGCGGCACTGCGCGATATGCTCAACACCTTGCGGCGGCGCTTACCGTTGGTGGAAGTCCTCCTCGCGCCCTCGCCTGTCCAGGGAGTCGAGGCTCCTCCCGCGCTTGTCAAAGCGATCCAATTACTTAATGACCAATTACCAGACGTCATCCTCCTCGCCAGAGGCGGCGGTTCCATCGAAGATCTCTGGGCGTTCAACGATGAGCGCGTCGTGCGGGCGGTTGCCATGTCGGCTGTGCCTATCATCTGCGGCGTGGGTCACGAAACCGATTTCACGCTGTGTGACTTCGCCGCGGACCTGCGCGCCCCCACTCCCACTGCCGCGGCAGAACTGGCGACTCAGATCACAATGATCGACCTGCGCGCGGCAGTCTCCAATCTCCAGTCTCGCCTCAATTCGGCAACCCTCAATGTGATCGCTGAACAAAAGTCATTTCTTTCCTCCCTCGTATCCCAGCTTCGATATATCTCCCCTGACCGCAGAATCCAGTCCGAACGTCAGCGCGTAGACGAACTGACTCGCCGTGCCCACTCCTCCCTGTTCCATCACCTTCAATTGCAGTCCGCGCATGTGCGAGGGATGAGGCGCCGCCTGGAAGCGTTAAATCCCAATGCCGTTTTGAGGCGCGGATATGCCGTGGTGACGCGCAGGGACGATGGCAGAGTTGTATCCCGCGTCGCGCAGGCAAGCGATGAAATGAACGTGAGAGTCAGTGATGGAGAGATTGAAGTGAGGAAGACAACCTCGCGCTGAGTGCTACGCAATCGACACTTGCACCGCACTGCAACGAACACAGTGCGATGCAGTGCAGGTGAGCGCCCATACATAAAATATTGAGTTTTTCAAGTGCTATGTTTCGACTGCGCCTGCGGCTCTGCTCAACGCGATAAATAGGAGTTCTTATGCCAAGACCATCATCCAAAAGAGAAAAAGCTGTGGAAGAATTGACGTATGAAGAAGCTCTCGCCGAATTGGAGGAAATCGTCGCCGCCCTCGAGAGTGAACAAAACCAACTCGAAGAGTCGATCAAGCTCTTTGAGCGCGGGCAAGCCCTGGCGGCGCGTTGCGGGGTCCTCCTCGAAGCGGCGGAACTAAAAGTGAAAAAGGTCGCCGGTGATGAAATCATCCCCTTCGAGGAAACACCCGAATGAATTTCCTGGCGATCTTCCAGAACAAGGCGCTCATCGCAGGGCTGATTGCCTGGGCGGTTGCACAGGTGATAAAAATTCCCCTCGATTACCTTCGCACGCGCCGTTGGAACTGGGCGCTTCTATTAACCACAGGCGGCATGCCGAGCTCGCATTCTTCGCTGATGACCGCGACGACTCTTGCCATCGGCTTGTACTATGGGTTTGATAGCCCTATCTTTGCTCTAGGCGTGGTTATTACGATGATCGTTACGTATGATGCAGCGGGGGTGCGCCAGCAGGCAGGTATCCATGCCCAGCGTATCAATCTGATCGTGGCGGAACTGTTGAAGGGGCATCAAGTCAACGAAAGGGATCTGCGTGAAGTTCTTGGGCACACGCCGCTGGAAGTGATGGGCGGCATTCTGCTGGGTCTGGCAGTTGCCACCGTTCAATGGATGGTCTGGAAGTGAAGCAAAGGAGAATAAAAAATGGAAGAACTCGTCAGCCTCGTGATGAAGAAGACCGGCTTGCCCAAAGAGACCGCGCAGAAAGTCGTCAAGATCGTGCTGGATTTCCTCAAGAAAAAACTGCCTGCGCCGGTCGGCGCGACGATCGACAGTTTCCTGCGTGGTAAGGGTCAGGTCGCCGCGGCGACCGATCTGCTGGGCGGCTTCCTCAACGCGACCAAGAAACCAGCCAAAAAGAAATAAACTATCATTTCTTCACGAAACCAAGAGATCCCCCGAAAATAGGTGTGC
>JAICQC010000401.1 GCA_025938055.1 Anaerolineales bacterium
GATTGTGAGTGCCTTTTATCGTCTATGGACCCGTGTGGATGGTTACGCTTCCACTATTCGTCTGAGCAGTAAATTCGTCGCCCCCGCCATTGATGCTTCCGACGACTTGATCGCCATCGGAGTTGGATGACCCATTTAGCGTGACAGTAATAGGTAAATCTGACTTAATGCTACCGAAATCCGTTGAAAGATCCACGTTCAATTGAGAGTCCGCAGGCAGGGTTAGGTCGATCTCACCGAAGTCAGAACGGACCAGGTGAGGACCTGCCCCCAACGAGCCGCTGAACTCCACGCTTCCACTGTTGGTCCTGACATCGAGCGAAACGGCTTGCGCGTCCTCGATTTTGATTCCACCGAAATCTGTATAGGCTTTGAGTTGCCCCTTCGCAGCGACGACGGTGATCGAGCCGCTGTTGGTGTGCAGGTCATAGGATGCAGCCAGCGCCTGCTCCAGATCGATCTCGCCGAAGTCGTTCTGCACATTGATCGCATCCTCGATGGTCACCTTTACCAGAGAGACGCTGCCGCTGTTTGTTTCGACAGTCAGTGAGTCGGCAGAGCCGTTTTCGAAGAGAGTATCCCCAAAATCGGTCTTTGAATGGATATCGCCTGTTGCGCGTACATCGCGCAGTGTGATTTTTCCACTGTTGGATTCCAGGGTCACGTTACTGCTGCTTGCAGACTGGAGGGTGATGGATCCAAAGTCTGAGCTGAGCTCGACGTCATTTTTGCCTGCACTGATGGACGAAGCAGTCACTTCGCCGCTGCTGGTGGAAATAGACAATGCTCCTTCCACATGATCAGCCGTCACATCACCAAAGTCATTCTCGATGACCGCGTTTCCCTCGATATTGGTAAGACTGACTTCCCCAAAACCATTGTTCACATCCACCGTTGTTTGCGTGGGAACGGTGATCGTAAAGTTCACAGTATTGATCTTGTTGCTGAAATTCATCGATTTGGGAAGCTCATATTTGATGGTAATCAGGTTGTCGATCTGTTCGATAGTGTATTTGATACTTTTCACTTCCTCATCGGCGCGCGATTGAGTGGAGTCGTAGGCAGTCTTGACTGCTCTTACCTGTACAGTCTCCGCATCTGACCCTGTGATGATCACATCGCCCGCCGCGTTCACTACGTTCAAAATAACCGGCTTTTCGGAATCCACTTCGAGAGTATTGGTTTCCTGCAGCTCTGAGGGGATATTCTGTCTATCGAACGGGTTATTCGTTGGGAAGCCGCCATTGGCTGTGAAGAATACAACCGCGCCAATCCCTACAAGCACAAACAGCAGAGCGATACTCAGGAGAACGATCACAACAACTCTTTTCATTCTTACTCCTTTGCGGGGAAATCTACGTTCCACGCTATAATTTTGTTCTTCTCACTTCGTTTGACAGGCAAGGGAAGAAAAAGTTTCAATGTGGGAAGTAGACAAGTACACAGGTTGTTAACCTATTTGTCTACTTGTGTACCTGTCTACGTGTTTACCTACCCGTGAAACTTTCTCCCTGATTCCCTGTCTAAATGCGTAGAGACCTCATGCCAGATACGGAACAACACCTCATCGAGCGCGCGCAAAAAGGCGATCAGGAGGCCTTCGGGGCGCTGGTGACCGATCATCAACGTTATGTCTACAACCTGGCGCTGCGCGTCCTCCAAAATGAAGAAGAGGCGCTCGATCTGGCACAGGAGACCTTCGTCCGCGCCTGGACGGCGTTGCCGAACTTCCGCGGGCAGTCGCAGTTCCGCACATGGCTATACCGGATCGTGACCAACCTTTGCTATAACCGCCTGCCCAGCCTGCGCCGTTCCCTGAACGAACTGGGGGACGACGTCATCGCGGAAATTCCCGAAACAGACACGGCGTTTGACAATCCTGCCCACAGACTGGAGTCTCGTGAACTGCGATCCTATCTGCACCAAGCCATCGATCAACTTAACGACAACTATCGCCTGCTCATCTCCTTGCGCTATCAGAATGAACTTTCTTATGAAGAGATCGCGGTCACGCTTAACCTGCCTCTGGGTACGGTGAAGACCGGACTCTTCCGCGCCAGGGAACAGTTACGCCGCGCGCTGGAAACGTATCAGGAGCCGACATGGACAATCCTTTAACTTCCGAAAAACAGAATGCTTTGATCGAAGATGCGCTGCACACGTATCCGGATGTGCCCATCCCGCGCGATCTCAGCGCGGATGTGATGGCGCGCATACACACAGTCCCTGCGCAGCGTCCTTTCTATCTCACGTGGAATGACCTGCTTCTGGGGTTCATCGTCTCAGCCTGCATCGGCGCGATCTGGTTCAGCCTGAACAATCTACCTCCCCTGCTTGTTGCCCAGATCCGTAAGGAAAGCATCCTGCTATACCAGCAGCTCATCGTAAATGCTCGCTGGCTTATCCCGGTTCTGGCTTTCGGTCTGGCTGGTTTCTGTGCCGCTCTGACGCTCCCTTATTTGACACGCCAGGCAGCAGAGTAGCGCGCCGGCTCCGTTACGGGGGAAACCGTTCTGGGGGATAGATAAATCATAATATAATGACGGTGTTTGAGAGCGCTTTCCGTCAATGAAAATCCTATTACTTAATCAAGCCTTTGTCTCTCCTGATGAGCCCGGGCATACGCGCCATTTTGAAATGGCGCAATATTTACGTGAACGGGGGCATGAGCTGGTGATCGTTGCCAGCGATCTGAACTATCAGACCGGTCAACGGACGGTTGAGCGGCATGGTGTGTTCACAGAGCAGATGATCGACGGCGTGCGAGTCCTGCGTTCCTATATTTACCCGGAACTGCATCGCAGTTATTACTGGCGGATCGTTTCCTTCTTCAGTTTCATGTTCAGTTCCGTCTGGACGTCGCTCAGCGTAAAGGACGCCGACCTCATTATGGGGACAACCCCACAGATCTTCCAAGCCGTCTCCGCCTGGTTTGTTGCCTTCATACGCAACAAACCTTTTTTACTGGAGGTCCGCGATCTCTGGCCCGAGTTTGGGGTCAGCATGGGGGTTATCCGCAACCCAATCGTGATCGCGCTGGCGCGCTGGCTCGAACGGTTTTTGTACGCCCGGGCAACGCATATCCTGGTCAACTCACCGGCATACAAGGACTATATGCTCGAGAAGGGAGTGCCGGAAGACAAGATCACGTTCATCCCTTATGGCACAGATGTGGATATGTTCAACCCCAGCGTGGACGGTATGTCGATTCGCAGGCAATTGGGACTGGAGGATAAATTCGTCGTCCTGTACGCAGGCGCGCTTGGGCAGGCGAACGATATTTACACGGTCTTATGCGCGGCAAAACATCTGAATGATGAAAAACACATCCGTTTTGTGTTTTGGGGCGACGGGAAGGAACGCCCCAAGCTCCAGTCTGAATCGGAACGCTTGAACCTCGAAAATGTCATCTTTGCCGGCGTTTGCCCGAAGAAGGAGATGCCGTTCGTGATCGCTTCTTCGGACGTTTGCCTTGCGATCCTGCAGAATGTGCCGATGTTTCGCACGACCTACCCGAACAAGGTCTTCGATTACATGGCAGCCGCCCGCGCGACTGTGCTCGTCATCGACGGCGTCATCCGCGAGGTGATCGAATCCTCGAATGGGGGAGTGTTTGTGGAGCCGGGCAACGATGAGCTGCTGGCGAAGACCGTCCTTGAACTTTCGAAGAACCCGCAGCGGGTAAAACAGATGGGCGCGAATGCCCGTGCCTATCTGGTCAAAAACCTTGATCGCCGCGACAAACTGGATGAGACGCTGCAGCTGCTTCGAAAATTGGTACGTGCATGAAAGTCTTCGTCACCGGCGGGACGGGGTTTACCGGGTCATATACTGTTCCCCTCTTACTAAAAAACGGATATGAAGTACGCTGCCTGTATCGCCCGGGAAGTGATCGTTCGCTTCTTTCCTCATCCTCACCTGCACTCCCTGGCACCGTACGCCAGGACAGGTGTGCGCCAGGTGCAAGTGTCAGCTCCGCCCATGAAGTCCCGGTGTTCGTGCCGGAGGAGGAGATTGAGTGGGCGCTAGGGGATCTTTCTGACTCTCGAGCGTTAGCCGCTTCGATGCAGGGGACAGATGCCCTTGTCAACATTGCCTCCCTCGGCTTCGGCCATGCGGACTCCATCCTGCGCGCCGCGCAAGAGGCGGGCATCCGGCGGGCGATCTTCATCAGCACGACCGCCATCTTCACAAAGCTGAACGCGCAGAGCAAGAAGGTCCGCCTTGCGGCAGAAACCGCCATCCAGAACAGCGGACTGCAATACACCATCCTGCGCCCGACGATGATCTACGGCAGCCCGCGCGACCGCAATATGTGGCGACTCATCCGCTTTATGCGCTATTCTCCAATTGTCCCGGTTTTCGGC
>JAICQC010000477.1 GCA_025938055.1 Anaerolineales bacterium
ATCTGCACTTCGAGCGGGCGCTTGTCATCGTAGATCACTGCGGTATGGAGGGACTGATAAAAATTATCCTTGGGAGCAGCAATATAATCATCGAACTCGCCGGGGATCGGACGCCAATGCGTGTGGATCACACCCAGCGCCGCGTAGCACGAGGGAATATCCGGCACGATGAGGCGGACAGCCCTCACATCCCGCACGAGGTCGAAGGGCTTGCCTTTCTGGGTCATCTTCTTGTAAATGGAGTAGATATGCTTGGGACGACCGCTGATCTCTGCCTTGATGTTGTGACTGTCCAGCAATTTGAGGAGATTGTTCTTGATGGCTTCGATCTGAACTTCGCGGTCCGGTCGGCGTTCCTGAATCTGTTCGGCGATCTCCTTATATTTTTCCGGGTTCAGGTAGCGGAAGCCCAGGTCTTCCAGTTCCCACTTGATCTGCCAGATGCCGAGGCGGTTTGCCAGCGGCGCAAAAATATCGAGGGTCTCTTTGGCAATGCGCTTGCGTTTGTACTCGGGCATAAAGCCCAGTGTGCGCATATTGTGCAGACGATCTGCAAGTTTGATCAGTACCACGCGGACGTCATCGCCCATGGCGAGAAACGTTTTGCGCAGCGTCTCCGAGACCAGATCCTGCTTGCGACCGAGCGCCGCCTCGTAGGAAAGCGCCTCTGGCTCGTTCCCGTTATTGCCGTTGGAGTTCTCGGCATGCTGGTCGTCGCGTGAGACTCGCGGCAGGTTGGTTAGTTTTGTGACGCCATCCACGAGGACTGCAACGGTGTTCCCGAAATCGCGGCGGAGGTCCTCAAGGGTGATTGTTGTATCTTCAACCGTATCGTGGAGCAATCCGGCTGCAACAACTTCCGGCGGGACGCGCAGGTCTGCCAGAATGCTGGCAACGGCAAGACAATGGTTGATGTACGGTTCGCCCGAATGGCGTTTCTGGTCTTGATGGGCTTCCTCTGCCACCCGGTAGGCGCGCTGGATGAGCTCTCTGTCTGCGAGATTATAATTTTCAGGGAGTTGGTCCAGCAGTCTTTCGAGTGGAACGGCGGTTTTGGCGGCTCTCATTTGGAATAATTGTACTACGTGGATGGTCATACGGTAAAACAAAGAACCGGAGGACAGAATGCCCCCTGTAAACAACGTCACACGCTTTTTGGATTCGCATAATGTTTCCTATGCTGTCTTTGAAACGCCCGCCGAAAAAATGGGCGCGTTGGAAACTGCGGAATTCCTACACGTATCTCCTGAAGCGGTTTTTAAGACAATCGTTGTGAAGCGCGATCGGCCCGGGAAACCTATTTTGGCGGTCATCCCCGGACCGAACGTGGTGGATCTGAAACGGCTCGCCGCGTCACTGGGGGAGAAGAAAGTCCATCTGCCGACCGAACGTGAAGCCGAAGGATTGACAGGGTTACAGGCAGGCGGCATCTCACCCCTCGCTCTGATCAACAAAGGCTTTCAGGTGGTGATCGATTCTACTGTGGAAAACCATGCAGAGGTGCATATTTCCGGCGGGCAGCGAGGCGTAAATATAAAACTACCGGTCGCTGACTTAATCAGACTGACGAAGGCGCGCCTTGCTCCGATCAGCAGGACCGAAATGAAATAAGCCAGACGCGAGTCCGGCTCATTTGCTCTTACGTATCGAACTCGCCAGCCATCTCGCTGTTTACCCAGACTGTATAGTGCCCGGTGGGGAAGGTCCCAAGATCGATTTGCTGCTCGAAAGGCTCAAGCACCTGTACGCAGGCTTTGTTCGGGTCGATCACGGAATATACGTCGACGAGGATCTTGTTTTCCGGGTCTGGCGGATTGATCTCTGCTCTTAATTGATTACATGGTGTGGGCAATTCTCCGCTCAGCGCCAGAGAAATCTGCGGCGGAAAGCTCTCGCGTATCACCAGACTCATTTCGTTAATGTAGACGTTGCCGCGGGACAGGTCGGCATCCCCGGGCTGCGGCGCCACCGGATTAGGGGAAGGTTCATTCGTAGGCATGCTATCCTCAGGTGGACTTGTCACCGGGGTATCAGGTCTGGTTGTCGCCTGGGTTTGAGGAGCACAAGCGACCGCCAGGAATATCACCAGCAATACTATTCGAAACTTCATTCTGCCTCCAATTTTTGAAAGGACGATCTACGCGACAGTATTGTTCCTCATTAAATGCAAAAGAGGTGAGCGGATCATAGCTCACCTCTTTTGCATGGCTGGACAACTGCCTGTCTATGGTCCTACAAACTTAATGCTGTCTGCTCTAACCTCGAACGTCCATTTGTCGGGATTGTTGATACACCCGCCTCCCCTTGCGTTGACATCCGAACTACTGCTAAATGCCCACAGGTTATAGCATCCCTGCACAAGATCCGTGAAAACAATGTCGTTGTTCTTGGAAAGCTGGAACGATCTATATCCACACTCACCGTGAGCGGCTGTCTCATTGAGATACATGGACACGGTGATTGCCACTTTGGTGGTGTTCACAACCCTGATGATGGTCTCTCTCCCCTGGGATGGTGAGAGCACGCGGGTCGCGCATGGGTCGCCGCCGGAGTTATTGCTGACCGGTGCAGTCGTTACAGTCAGTGTGACGTCCAGCGTCGGCAGGGATACAGGCGTGTCGGTTGGCAGAGGCGTCTCGGTGGCAGTCTCCGTAGGTGGGATAGGCGTTGCCGTGGGAACAGCCGCCTGGGTCTGTGCGACCATGGTCTGTGCGGCAGCCACCGCTGTGTTCTGTATATCGACCGGGTTGACGGTGGGCACCGGCTCAGCTCCACACGCGCTGATGATGGTGGTGATGAGGATTAATGTGAGAATGGAAAGTCGTTTCATGCGTTGAGATTTTCTCCTGAAGAATCTAGCAATTGGGGGAACATCCGCCCTTGGCAAGGATGCTGTCGTTTCGTACGACAATATTCCAATTGCCTTCTGTGATGCGGAAGCTGCCGAATGCCTTGAAATTTTGTCTGCCGGTGATGAATGCGGCGGCGCTATACTGCCCGACTGGTCCTGAGAAGCTGTCGCCTGCGATAATGAGATAACCACACTGATTCAGATCTGTCACCACATACATGGACAAAACAATGGTGCCTGCCGGTCTGGTTTCGTTCGCAATGCTGAAGTTTGCGGTCGGTCCCTGCCAGGCGGTAAGCGGCTGGTTGCAAGTATCCTGGCTATCGCCGGAGCCCCCGGAGGACTGCGGTACTTGCTGGGTAAACGTGGGCGCGTTCGCAGGAAGCGTGACCGTCGCACCCGGTGTTCCTGATGTTGGCAGAGGCAGCGGAGTATTCGTCGCGGCAGGGGTGGGGCTGGCTGTTTCCGTTGGTGGTATTGGTGTCGCGGTCGGGACTGCCTGTAGAGTCTCAGCCACCATCGTAAGCGCGGCGGCTTCGGCAGTACGTTGAATATCCACCGGGTTTGCTGTCGGCGTCGCCTGCGGTGCACAGGCGCTGGCAAGCAAGA
>JAICQC010000424.1 GCA_025938055.1 Anaerolineales bacterium
TCTGAAAATAGATACATCATCGCGGCGACGATTTCCTCGGGCGTTGTGCCGGTACCCTTGCCATCCACATCTATGGCGCGGACCTGGATGATATTAGCAGTCACGCCCTTCTCTTTCAGTTCGGTTGCTAACGTCAGCACAAGATTTTCCTGCGCGGCTTTTGCGGCGGCGTAAATTCCTGTTTTGCCGGGCGGGTGTGGTACGTTGGATGCAGAGACAATCATTACGCGTCCCCATCCACTCATCACAAGTTGAGGCGCGAACGCCTGAAACAAGTGGAAGGTGGTCCAGATATGCTGACCAAGCATGAAATCCAGATCCTGCGCATCGGCTTCGACGAGGGTCTTCCCGCCGACCCAGCCGCCGACAAGATGGATGAGGGCGTGGACTCCACCGAACTTCTCGGAAACAGCCTCCGCCGTCGCGTGGACCGCCTCGCCCTCCCGCAGATCAACCACAGAGGCGAAGAGGCGATCATCCGGCAATTTCAGGTCGCGCGATAAAGCGTCCAACTTATCCTGATTGCTGCTGAGCAGAACCAGTGAATGTCCAGCGGCGGCAAACGCCTGCGCGGCTTTCTTCCCGAGCCCGCCGGTTGCCCCGGTGATAACAACTGTCCTACTCATTTATTTCCTCGATCTGCATCCCTTCGACAATCGGACGATCAGACTGTTCATCCAAATGCTGCTTACCGCGGAAGTCGATCATGTGACCGGACTTTGCCGCTTTGGTTTCCAGGTAAAAGCGGTTGTGCTCGTTCGGCTCCATGATGTGCGGGATGCGTCCATTGACCTTGATACCGTAACGAGTGAGCTGATCGATCTTCTTCGGGTTGTTGGTCATCAATTGAACGGACTCGATCTTGAGTGACATCAGCATGTGTGCGGCAACCGCGTAGTCACGTTCATCATCGCGGAACCCCAATGCCAGATTCGCCTCGACGGTATCCAGCCCATCATCCTGCAAGCTATAAGCACGGATCTTATTGATCAGCCCGATGCCGCGTCCCTCCTGGCGTAGATAGAGCACCATGCCTCGTTCCATCTGCCCGATCTTTTTTAGCGCGGCTTCGAGCTGGTCGCGGCAGTCGCAGCGCAGTGAGCCCATCACATCGCCGGTCAGGCACTCGGAATGCAAACGGACCGGCACATCCGAGGCGCCGATCACATCGCCTTTGGTAATGGCAACATGCTCCTTGCCATCCCGATTATTTTCAAACGCCACAATATGGAAGTCGCCAAAACGGGTGGGCAGCTCCGCCATCGCCACGATACGCACACAAACCTTGTCCTTCCCCAGTCCTTCACACTCATGATCGCCTTCTCTCTCCAGAAGCCGATCGAATTTTCCATGCATCGTTGTTGTCATATTCACCTCACGAATTGATATTTAATGAGTACGCCGCCGTCCTTCCATGCCTCTGCTTCGATCAATTTCAACGGGATGGCTGCGCTCCTTTCCAAGCCTGAACCGGCTGCCAGGGTCGGAGCGGAGTCGCCCCCGAATATCAGCGGCGCGACATAAGCTGTCACTTCATCCACTAGCCCCAGCCGCATCAGTTCAAAGTTGAGCGTAGCGCCGCCTTCGACCATCAGGCGATGTACTCCAGTTTCCTTTAAGACAGCCAGAGCATGCTGCAAATCGACCCTCTCCGCCTCGTCAACATGGACGTTCAGGTTAGGTGCGTTCAGCCGGGAAAGATTCTCTTTAGATGTGTGATGTGTTGTAAATATTACGATGTCTGCAGGCCCCGTATTCAGAAACTCTGAATCTGCTTTTATCTTTGCTTCGGTTACGATGCCCACCTTGACCGGGTTCGGTGAAAGACCACGCGAAATCCTTTCGGAACGCAGCACTTCAGATTTAACCGTTAACCCGGGGTCCTCGTCAAGGAGGGTTTTCCCGCCCACCATGATCGCGTCGGCGCTGGCGCGCAGTTGATCGACGCGCTCCCTGTCCCGCGGGGAGGAGATCGCCGCGCCCCGGCGTTCAAACGTATCGATCTTGCCATCAGCCGTCATCGCAATATTGATAAAAACAAATGGGCGATTCATACCGCTCGCTTCTCAATCATCAAATCTTGCCGCCGTCTCATAATTAACTTTGCTTTTCACAGCATTCGTAGGCTGAAATTCAAACGTAAAGTAAATTATCCGCAGGACGGCTGCGCTGGTGCGGCACTATGTAAACGCCATTCCAGGCGAATGTCGAAGGTCAGATTCAGCTGCGCACGGTATACATGTGCGCGGCACTCTGTAATACAATTGTAAATCCATACGTTAAAAAAGTGACGGCATCTTTGCAAAGGTGGAAGTACTGCCGTCAGCTTTGAGGAGACACTATGCGCCAGTCCATGCTGACAAATGAACAAGCCCAGTTCCTGCGTGAAGAGAAAGAAGCGCTGGCAGAGATACGGCTCGCGCTGGCAGAACTTGACGTGCCGCGCGAGGGCCTCAACACGCTTCAGGATGCGATCCTGCAGCTGGATGAATTGTTTTTGCTGGTGGTTGTAGGTGAGTTCAATGCCGGCAAGAGCGCTCTCGTCAATGCACTGCTCGGTGAGAGAGTATTGCCCGAAGGCGCCACACCTACCACTTCACGCGTCACGCTGGTGAAATGGGGCGAGCAGGCTGCCGAGCAGGTGGTGGATGAGAATTTTTCCATCTACACATATCCACTGGCGTTGTTGAAGGAACTGAATATTGTCGATACGCCGGGCACAAATGCGGTCATCCGTTATCACGAACGTCTGACCGATGAATTCGTGCCGCGCAGTGACCTGATCTTATTCATCACCTCTGCTGACCATCCTCTCACAGAGAGTGAGCGGCAGTTCCTCGAGCGCATTCTTGCCTGGGGCAAGAAGGTGATCTTCGCCTTGAATAAGGCAGACATTATCGAGGACGAGTCCGCTCTTGACGAAGTGCGGTCCTTTGTGTTGAAACATGCCACTGCCGTGCTGGGAGATACGCCTGAGTTTTTCCCGGTCTCGGCGAGGCTGGCGCAACGCGCCCAGTCGGAAGCAGACCCGGAAGAGCGGGCACGTTTACGCGCTGCCAGTGGTCTGGATGCGTTGGAACAATACATTACGTCCACGCTTGATGATTCCACGCGGCTGAAATTGAAGTTCAACAATCCGTTGGGCGTCGCAGAGAAACTGGTCACGCAGGCTGCAAAAGACAACGAGTCTCAATCGGAAGAGCTAAAGGAGGACCTGCAAACCGCGTCGTCTTTGGAGGCAACCGTCTCGGACTACGAGCGCGATCTGCAGAATGAACTCCAGCCGCGTCTGGCAGAGGTGGAGAACATCCTGCACAAGCTCGAACAGCGCGGGCTCGACTTCTTCGACACCACCATGCGCCTGACCAACATCCAGGAATTGATGCGCGGCGATAAGGTCCGCTCTGAATTCGAGAAGCGTGTGCTGGCAGAGGTCCCGCAGCAGATCGAAGAGCAGGTTCAGCGTCTGATCGACTGGCTGGTGCAAAAAGACCTGCAGGAATGGCAGCGGGTAATGACGTACGTTCAGCGGCGCCGGGCGCTGCATACCGAGCATATTGTGGGGGAAGGCATCGAACCACGCGAGATGCGCCGCCGCGATTTGATCGATAGCATGGGGAAGACCGTCCAGCGCATCATCGATGATTACGACCAGGACCAGGAAGCGCGCGATCTGGCAGCTCACGTGGAGACCGCCGTCGCGCAGACCGCCCTACTGGAGGTGGGCGCGGTAGGGCTGGGAGCGCTGGTCACCGCGGCGGTGTTGTCCTCCAGCCTGGATGTGACCGGAATCCTTGCGGCAGGCACACTGGCGATCGTCGGCTTTTTTGTGATCCCCTATAAGCGCAAGCAAGCCAAGGATAAGTTCAAAGAGAAAATGACGGTGCTGCGAGCCAACCTGCTCGAAACGCTGACCACACTGTTCAACCAGGAAACCGAGCGCGCGGTGACGCGCCTGAAGGAGGGCATCACCCCCTACACGCGTTTCGTCCGCTCGGAACGGGAGCGGATCGAAAAGAGCGAAACAGTACTGGCGAAACTCAAACAAAGACTGTCTGCACTGCGGGCGAAAAGTGAGGCAGTGATAAAACAGTGAAAGTAACGATTACA
>JAICQC010000253.1 GCA_025938055.1 Anaerolineales bacterium
CGAGAGACCCTGAGGTGAGCTCATAAAGCCCTCAGGGTCTTTTTTATTTGTAACTAAGGCAAAGGTCAATTACTTATGAACCGTATCCAAGGGCTTGAAGAAGGAATCCCAAGCCGACAGAGGCACGCGCGCCAAGGATGATGATGCCCAGGATAATGCCAATGATCTTCCAACGTGTTCCACGCGGAGCAAAGCGCCTGGGTCTCATGATGGGTCTGAAATTTGTCGGGTCAGATTTTATGATCATGTATTTGGGGAGGGCATTTCAACTCACCTTAGAGTACTACTGATCGCGCAATCCTTTTGCAATCTCGCAGCAACTTTCCTGCAATGCGTAAAAGGACGGGGGAGTCATACAATGAAACTGCCAACCGAAATATTCATCAATTGAAGGGGACCTTCGCTGAGACTCCGGCTCCTGTTTAAGAACAAGCTGGCGTGCCTCTGAAAGAGTTTGTGCATCTCCACCGCAGCCCGGTGGGAGATTGTGTGTGTGGTCATCACCGAACCGAATGTCGTCATCTGCAAAACTTATATTTCACAAGGAGAATGTGACCATGAAATCAAAACGTCTTTTTCAGATTCTTATCGTGTTTGCAATGTTATTCAGTTCTGTTGGGAGCGTGCATGCCCAGCCGCTGGATGCGATCGTCATCCCGCGTGATCTCTCCGTCTGGAACGCCACGTATATCGGGTTTGTCAGCGACAGCATCTACGAGAAGTGGCAGTTCGCCTTCGATGCATCGCACAACTTTGTGATCACCGTGACTCCCATCACGGGTGACCTGGTGCCGCTGCTGACCCTGCTGGATGGAGCGGGCAACCCGCTCGCGAGCGGCACCGGCTCGATCACCAGCACGCAGCCTGCCGGGAATTACGCTGTGCAGGTGCAGCCGCAATCGGGCAGCGGTTTCTATATCCTGACCCTGCGGGAAGTGGTCCAGGTGCAGGCATCTGCCTCCGTGGTTGTCAACCCGACGACCGTAAACGTGGGCGAGACCGCCACGGTCACCGTCAGCCTCAACAACGTCCCGGCGGAAGGCTACACCAGCGCCGAGTTTACCTGTACCTACAACGCCAGCCTGGTGGAGGTCAGCAACATCGCCGTCACCAATCTGTTCGGCGCGGACCCTGCCGTGGCGATCAATGATCCCCAGAACGGCAGTTTCATCGTCGCCATCGCTGGCAGCAACGGCAACAAAGCCACTACCAGCGGCGCTGCCTTTACCTTTAACGTTACGGGCTTGCAGGCCGGGCAGACCTCCATTGAATGTACGGTGCGAGTATCGAAGGGCGATAACGCCCTGACGACCATCCCCTCCACTGGGACCAACCTGACGATCGTCGGCAGCGCACCGACCGCCACCGGTACGCCAACCCCGGCGGATACCGCGACACCCACCTCCGAGCCGGGCGAATCCCCAACTCCCACTTCGTCCACACCCACATCTGAAACACCATCCGGGTCTGCCACCCCTACCTCTGAAACTCCCGCCGGGACTGCTACACCCACCTCCGCGACGCCGGCTGGCACGATCACGCCCACGTCTGAAACACCCGTGGAAACTGCCACGCCTACCTCAGAAACGCCGGTCGGATCACCGACGGCTACCGCCCTGCCCGATGGAAACCTCACCGGGACAGTGCTGGCTGGCAAGACTGTCACGGTCAGCCTGTACAGCGGAGAAACCCTGGTGACCTCGGTCACTGCGGACGAGGATGGAGACTTCAGCCTGACGGCTCCCGCCGGGACCTACACCGTGGTCGCCACTGCCAGCGGCTTCCTCAGCGCCGAAGGCTCTGCCGTCATCACAGGCGGAGGCACCGGCACCAAGCCGACCATCACCTTGCCCGCCGGCGATATCGATGGCAACAATGTTATCGACCAGTTCGATGCGCTGACCATTGGCATGAACTACAACTCGGCGACACCAAGCGCCGCAGACCTCAACAACGACGGCGTGATCAACGTGCTCGACCTGGAACTGCTCGCCGGTAACTACCGCGAGACAGGTCCCGTAGTGTGGGAAATCAGTTACCCGTAAATTTGTATATGGGGCGCACTCACCGGACGGTGGGTGCGCCCTCTCCGGAGTTAGCTTATGAAATCGATCTCTGCGTTTGTTCTTGCGCTCGTTCTCAGCCTTGCTCTGGTGATGAATGCCGCTGCCCAATCCACCGAACGGATCTGGCTGACGACGAATACCACCTCTTATAAAACGAATGAAACCGTGATCGTCTCGGTCCATGGGGCGTCTGCTACGCCCATCCAGGGCTTTACCTTCCAGATCCGCTATGACCCTGCCTGCCTGCGCCCGGTCAATGCGGTCAGCACGATGCCCGGGATGAATGCCCTGCCTCTGCCACAGCTCACGGGAATTGCAGACGGCTCCTATGCCAGCACCACCCCGCAAATGGCGAACGGTGTCCTGGCGGAGGTGCGCTTTACCGCCCTACAGGGCTGCCAGACCAATCTCACCCTCGAAAGTGCGGCGCTTGCCATACGCAATGAATCCGGGTTTGCCGCGCCTGTGCCCGGTGTGGTTCTCGAGCAACAGAATCTTGCCTTTACCATTGATAAGGAAGCTGTGGCTCAATCGCCTGAAGACCTGACAGGCTCCGTCCTCCCGCTCACGCCTCCTGCAGAACCTGCTTCGAAGATCTCCGGCTGGGTGATCGCCCTGATGATAGCGCTGGGTATAGGAGGTATGTTTGTGGCATTCAAGCTGCTCCGAGTGGGAAGCCCCGCCGTCGCAAACGCAACGCCAACCCCAGCCCGGGTTATTCCCATGCCCATGCTGCAGATCAAGCACGGTCCCAATACCGGCAAGAACTTTACGCTCAACAAACTGCCCTGCTTTATTGGGCGCCACCCGATGAATGAGATCTGTCTCGACGACCCGCATATCATCGACCAGCATGTGAAGATCTTTGCGAAAGAGAACGGTTACTACCTGATGGACCTGGGTGGCGAGACCTTTATCAACGGTCAGGCTGTCAGCAGAAGCGCCACGCCCCTGAAGTCTGGCGACGTGGTGCGCCTGGGCAAGAGCGCCCTGTTCGTATTTGGGACGTAGCCATTCAGAATCACATTCCCAGACGATTGCAGGAATGTGTTTCGCTCTTCCGGTTGACCTCAGGAGTAGGAAATCATGAAACCCAACCATATACTTCGGGCAATGAGCCTCCTGGCTTTATTGATCTCGTTCCTTCCGGCGAGCCATGCCGGTGCACTTGCCTCCAGCGCCCCCCCACCGGTGGATATGTTCCAACTACCCTGGGACCTGGGGATCGCCTGGGTGGCGCTCGACGGCATCGATAACGGCAGCAAACGACCTGCCACCAGCTCGCATAATTACCGCCTGGGTGGTGCTATCGATTTTGCCCCGCGCGCGAATATGGTCACCGGGGAAAACACCTCTAATTTCTGGGTAACCGCCGCGGCAGCCGGGACCGTGATCGAAACCTCGACCTGTTACCTCACCCTTTTGCACGACAGCGGCTGGATCACCCAGTACCAGTTCCTGGGCAATATCCAGGTGCAATTGGGCGATGTGGTGTCACGTAACCAGCGCCTGGCAGTCATTGCGGACGGCGTGCGGTATAAGTATTGCCCCGGGTATCAGGAGATCAACGTCCCGCACCTGCACTTCATACTGCGTCCCACCACAGCCGGCGCGACGTTCGCAGGCTGGCATGTCAATTACGATTCGTTCTTCAACCGGACAACATTTCGAAAAGGCTTGATCTCTGTGGGTTTGTTCAAGCCGCTGCTGAATGTGATGGATGCCGCGGCGACACCCACACCAACTGCTTCGCAAACGCCCACAGGAGGGGCAACGGGTACACCTACAGACCTTCCTTCGTCGACGCCAACGTTAGTGGGTCCGTATGTGTCCACCACTGTGGATTCAACGAGTGTCCAAATTGGGGAGACCGCCCTGGCGACGGTCAGCTTGAATAACGTGCCCCCCGAGGGTTACACAAGCGCAGAGTTCACCTGTATCTACGATCCGATGCTGGTGGAGGTGAGCAATATTACGATCGCGGGTCTCTTCGGAGCTGATCCCGCCACAGCGATCAACGACCCTCAAAACGGAAGCTTCATAGTGGCGATCGCAGGCAGCCAGGGCAATACAGCGACGACCAGCGGACCTGTGTTTACCTTTGAATCGGAAGGTGTACAAGTTGGACAGACGAGCCTCGAGTGTGAGGCGCGCGTCTCTCAGGGAAGCAACGTGCTCACAGAAATCCCCTCCGTTGGCACGAGCCTGACAGTGCTTGGGAACGAACCAACGTCCACTCAGACACCGGTAGGATCGCCCGTCCCAACGGAGACGCCTACTCCGATCACACTCACGCCAGTGGAATCGCCCACACCGGTCGAGTCGTCTACGTCTCCACCTGTCGAGCCTCCACCTGCAACTTTCACGCCAACCGCTACGCAGACCTCACCAACGAATGACTGGCTGACCTTCACAAACATCACTTATGGATTCCAGTTCAAGTATCCGCCAGGAGGAGAGATCGTGCCGGGTAATACCGACAACCTTGCCCGCATCGACCTGCCTTTTGTGGCGGGGACGAACCTCACCGAGAAGTACCTGCAGGTTACCGTAGTCGAGAATGCCGATCCCTGCCGCAGCCCGGTAGCTGCTGCCTCGATGACCGAGTCGTCTGAAACCGTCACGATCAATGGCATCACCTTCCTGAAAGAGACCGGTGGGGATGCCGGTGCAGGCAACCTCTATCAATTCGTTGCTTATTCCACGTCGATGAATAACGCTTGTGTGAGTCTCTCTTTTGTGCTGCACTCGCTCAACCCGGGCAACTTCACCACTCCGCCGCCCGTCTTTGACTATGACGCCGAGTCGGCTGTCTTTGAGCAGATGGTTGAGACGTATATGTGGCTGACCTCCGGACCCACCTCTACACCCACCGCTTCGACTCCCGATGGATCCTCCACGCCGACACCGGTTGGGTCGCTCACGGCAACGGCTACGCAACCTGTGACGCCCACCGTCACAGGAACCATACAGCCGGGCGGGGTGCTCAACGGACAGGTGTTTGCCTCTAAGCCGGTCACCATCAATGTCTTCGACGCCGGGAATAACCTGGTCGGCGCCGGGACGGTCAACCAGGACGGCACCTTTAGCCTCGGCTCCGCCTCCGGAACCAATACGGTTATCGCCTCGGCGAGCGGCTTCCTCCGCGCGCAGACCACGGTGACGATCAGCGACGGGAGCTCCATCACATTGCCGACCATCTCTCTGCTGGCAGGCGATATTGACGGCAACAACGTGATCGATCAATTCGATGCCATGACCATCGGGATGAGCTATAACAGCGCCGACCCGTCTGCCGCAGACTTGAATAACGATGGCACGATCAACGTGCTCGATCTGGAACTGCTCGCCAGCAATTACCGGGAGACAGGTCCCACTGCCTGGGAGTAACACGACCTCTTGATTCTATGAGAAACAACCCCCGCTCAAAGATGAGCGGGGGTTGTGTTTTCAGCGCGATATGAATTGTCCTTATGCCGAGTACAACTCGATGGTGTTGCCATCGGGGTCGCGCACAGCAGCCTGCGTCCTGCCATCCACGTGGATGACCTGTTCCTCCTGGCGCCCGCCAGGGCGGTGTGATTTCTAAAGCGCAATTTCCCATCTGATGAGCGTGAAGTTGATGACGACACTTAAATCGTTGCACGTAAAACAGCGATTACAATATCACTGCAATAACCCCTGTGAGGTACAGATCTGATAGTATGGGTATAAGTTTCGTCACATAAGCGAGCATGCCTTAGCGATTTAACGACCAGACGGCCATTAGGGATAAATTACCAATGAGTTTTACGTACGAAGAAAAAATGTCATCATCACCTCATGTTGATGTTGTTTGGCGCACGGAAGCTCAGATAGACGGAGTGTATTTTGCATCGGCTGATGCATGTTGGGATATGATCTTCATGAAAATCAATGAGGGGAATTCAAAAGTTTTGCTAAGCGGGCCCTCCTCCAAAATAACACCTGTTCCTTATTTAGCTGGCAATAGAAGCTTTGGTATACGATTCATGCCTGGGGTAATCTTTACCGGTATTCCCGTTACCCACATGGTCGATGTTACGAAAGCACTACCCATGCCTACGGAAGATACATTCGTCCTTCAGGGTGTAAGCTGTGAGCTACCTACCTACGAGAATATAGATGAGTTTATAGCAAAACTGGTAGGACGTGGTTTGCTTTATCATGATCCTGTTGTCAGGGACGTACTTGAGGGCAAGACAGTAAAGATGTCAGTCCGCTCCATCCAACGACATTTTGCAACGACAATTGGCTTTTCGCCGCGCCGGGTGAAGCAGATTATGTCTGCTCGACAGGCAGTAGAGCTGCTGTTGCAGGGTGTAGCGCCGGCTGATGTCGCATATGAACTTGACTATGCAGACCTGCCGCACATGATCCGCATGCTTAAACGTTTTACGGGCTATACTCCGGTGGGGAACAAACTCAGGGGCGAACGGGTGTAGCGATTGAGTCGCCTACGTTCAATACACATCAAAACATCTTCTCTATAATAAGACCGCCTTATTATTAATACTATTTATGAGGAGATAACATGAATATTAGACCATTCAAAATCGCTATTTCCGAAAAAGAGCTGGAAGATTTGCAGGAACGGATCAAAGGCACTCGCTGGCCAAATGAAATTGAAGACTCCGGCTGGGACCGTGGTGTGCCTCTTGCTTATGCCAGGAAATTAGCAGATTATTGGTTGCATCAATTTGATTGGAGGAAGCAGGAGGCATGGCTTAACAAATATGATCAATTTATGGCTGAGATCGATGGGCAGCCGATTCATTTTTTCCATATAAAATCGAAGGAAGAAAACGCCATACCATTGATGCTGCTTCATGGCTGGCCGAGTTCAAATATAGAA
>JAICQC010000402.1 GCA_025938055.1 Anaerolineales bacterium
CAGCTACCTTTGCCAATAACATCCTACCCATCATCCTGCTCAGCGGGGCAGGGTTCACACTCGGAAAACTTTTGCACATCGAGCCGCGCAGCCTGGGGCGCGTTGTTTTTTATGTGTTCAGCCCGGTGCTGATCTTTGACCTGCTCATCCAAAACCGGCTCGACATCAGCGAAGCCGCGGTCGTGATCGTCTTCGCGCTTTGTTTTATTCTCAGCATGGGGTTGCTCACCTGGCTGGTGGGCTCCTTGCTCAAACTGGAACGCCCGGCGCTGCTCGCCATTTTGATCACGACTATGTTCGCCAATACAGGGAATTACGGTTTGCCACTTGTGTCCTTTGCGTTTGGCGAGCAGGCATTGTCATATGCTGGTATTTACTTCGTCACGACCACCCTGTTGTTTTACACCCTGGGCGTATTCCTTGCCTCGCTGGGGCACATGACCTTCAGGGAAGCAATCCTGGGATTGTTTCGAATCCCCACTATGTATGCAGTCCTGCTTGCGGTTTTGATGAACGCCTGGAATATCGCCATCCCCACTCCCGTTGCGCGGGCTGTGGAACTTGCCGCAGGAGGTACCATCCCGCTGATGCTTATTCTGCTTGGGGTGCAGTTGACCAGAGTAGAGCTCTCCGGGAACCAGCGCGCTCTGCAGTTGAGCGTATTACTCCGGCTGGTTATCGCTCCGGTTGCTGCCCTTCTGTTCGCATCATTGTTCGGTTTGCAGGGCTTTCCGCATCAGGCAAGCGTAACACAAGCCTCCATGCCGAGCATGGTCAGCGCGACGGTCCTCGCCACGGAATACAACCTGGATTCGAAACTTGTCACGGCTGTGGTGTTCATCAGCACCTTGCTCAGTCCGTTTACGCTCACGCCCTTGCTCGTCTTTCTAGGACAGTGATCTTGAAACATATTCCCTATTTTTCATTCTTGCCCATTCTCCTGACGTTCACGCTATTGACCGCGCGTCCCGCTGCTGATCACTTCGACTGGCAGACTCTCGAGTCTGGCATGCTGAAAGTGCACTGGTATCAGGGCGATACAAGTTTTGGTCAGGCAGCACTGGACGCCGCGCAGGCGGGTCTCGAGTCGATTGGCAGATACATCCCCTCCAGCCTCGAACAGCCGGTCGAAATCTTTATTTATGCGAGTGTAGATGATCTGAAGAGTGAGCAAATCCCGGGCGCGGAGAACTGGGTTGCCGGGCATGCCGACCCTGCGCTGGGTGTTGTGATGGTTGTCATCCCGCCCGGCGCGGAGCAACACATCAACATGGAGCAGCGCATCCCGCATGAGCTGATGCACGTCATGCTGTACCGCCGTATCGGTGTGGGATACCTGAACATTCCTGCCTGGCTGCGGGAGGGTATGGCGACGCTTGCCGAAATATATCCGAACACGGAGTATGATCGTGCGCTCGCCGATGCAGCCGCGAATGACAACCTGATCCCGCTACAGGATTTGTGCGCATCATTCCCCTCGGACGCTGGTCGGGCGTTTCTGGCGTACGCCGAATCCCACTCGTTCACTGGCTATTTGCATGATAGCTATGGATCTGTGGGATTGTTGGATCTGGCGAAAACATATGCCGATGGTGTGGATTGCGCGCGCGGTACGGAACGCGCCTTTGGTGTTTCCCTCTCCAGCCTTGAGACACAGTGGCGTTCCTCTGTGCTGGGACAAAATGCATTGCTCTCGACTCTGGAAAACATAGCGCCCTATCTGGTGTTGTTGTGCCTGGTATTGATCATCCCCTTGATCAGCATTCTCAGTACGCTTCGCAGAAAAGGAAGTAATGATGAGTCAGGAACCAAAGTCTGAGAGTAATATCGTGCGCGCTCACATCCGGGTGAAGGGACGTGTGCAGGGCGTGGGCTTTCGCGCCCATGTGGAATACAGCGCGCGGCAGATCGGCGGGCTCACCGGCTGGGTGCGGAATGTTGGTTATGATACGGTCGAAGCTGTTGCGGAAGGGGAACGCCCCGATGTGGAGAGATTGATCGAAGCAATGAAGCAGGGTCCGCGCAGCTCGCGCGTCGATGAATCAAGTGAAGAGTGGGAAGAGCCTACGGGGGAGTTCGATCGGTTTGGGGTGAGGAGGAGCGTGTGATTGAACAGGGCTATGTAGTTAACTTATCATACTTCTTGCGGACTTCGCGAATATCCTCCCACATGAGCGCTTTCGGAGAGCCAGGGTCTCGCGTGGGGTTGCGCAGTAAGTATGATGGATGGAAAATCGGCATGATCCAACGTCCATCCATTTCCGTCCATTTGCCGCGCAGGCTTGTGATGCCGGTTTTCCGCAATACGGATTGACATGCCACATTCCCGGTCAACAGCATCACACGCGGGTCGATCAGGCGGATGATCTCAAAGACAAACGGGCGGTAGTAATCAATTTCCTCATTTGTGGGTTTTCGAAATGCCTTTCCCTCCTCCCCCGGCGGCATTCGAAACACGGAATTCGTAATATACACATCTTTTTCGGGGTCGAAGTTCGCTGCCTGCAGGATCTTATCCAGCATTTGACCAGCACGCCCCACGAACGGTTTCCCCTTGATGTTTTCCTCGGGTCCCGGCGCTTCACCGATGATCAGCAGTTTGGCATCTGGGTTTCCGCGGCTGATAACAACATTGGTACCAGCATTGGCAAGCGGGTCGTCCTTCATGCGCTTCAATGCATCGATCACTTCATCAAGGGATGCAAAACCATTTGCTTCCTGGCTGAACAGGTCAGATTGATTCATGAACAGTCTCCTTATGAAGACGTTGGATGAATCATATTTTACCTCTCTTACGCAAACCCCAAGCCTCTTTCCTTCAAAGACACCCACCTCCCCTGGCCGATCACTACATGATCGAGCACTTCCACATCCAGCAATTTACCAGCCTGGACGATCGCGCGTGTCACCGCGACATCGTCGGGGCTGGGAGTCGGGTCGCCGCTCGGGTGGTTGTGGATCACGATTAGCGCTGATGCGTTTTTACGGATGGCTTCCTTGAATACTTCCCCCACCCGAATCTGCGATGAGTTAACTGAGCCTTTGTACACGTCCACAGTTTCGAGCACGCGGTTTCTTCGATCCAGAAGGATCACGCGCAGATGTTCCTGTTCCAAGGCGGACATTTCATATTGCACCAGCGCCGCGGCATCTGCGGGGGAGTTGATCGCGGCGCGCTCTTCCGGGGCTTCGAGGGTCAGGCGCCGCCCGAGTTCGATCGCAGCTTTGATCTGCGAGGCTTTCGCTTCTCCCAGCCCGTGCTGGTTCTTTAGCTCCTCAAACGGTGCACGGTGCAGTCCGGTGAGCCCGCTGAATCTATTCAGCAGCCGCTGACCGACTGTCACGGCACTCTCGCCTTTCACGCCGACGCGCAGGAGGATGGCGATCAATTCGGCATTGCTCAGCGCCTGGGGTCCCAGGGAAGCCAGACGCTCGCGCGGCCGGTCGGATTCGTGCAAATCCATGATGCGATAGATCGATGAAACGGTGATGTCTGCCATGGTTGTAGATCCTTTGAAGAAAGATATACGCCTATTTTACAGGGAAGTGCGTAAACTGGTCTTTTCAAAGTTTTTAGGTCTTTCTCTTTTGAGAGCTTTATAAGTTGAACAAACCCTTGCTTGACATCCCCTCCTGCCTCAAGTAGAATATTCTACGCCTTATCCATGGGCCTGTAGCGCAGTTGGGAGCGCGTCTCAATCGCACTGAGAAGGTCAGGGGTTCGAATCCCCTCAGGTCCACCACAGATTTACGAAGTACGATTGGCGATTTTCGATTGAACAGCAAATCGTAAATCTGAATTAAAAATCGAAAACCGTTCCGGGCCCATAGCGCAGTTGGGAGCGCGTCTCAATGGCATTGAGAAGGTCGGGGGTTCGAATCCCCCTGGGTCCACTAAAAGCTGTTAGCCAATAACGAAAAGGTCAGGACAGGAGTAGTAGGTCATCCCGTCAGCGAGAAGGGAAACGGGCGTAGCCCGGGTGGAAGCCCTTCAATGGTATCGAACGGGAATACCAGTCAAAAAGACTGAACTCGCCTGTTATCTCGAAAGAGGGACTGGAATGGTGAACGCAGTAAAACTGCGAGTAGCCACTCACGGGAACGCCCGTTATCGCGAAGAAAGAGCGTTTGAAAGTTGGAAGGTTTAGCGTTGATAGAGAGATACTTCAACATTTGACCTTCAAACCTTCGACCGAATCTGGGTGGTACCGCGGAGGAATTCCTTCGTCCCTGATGTGGATGAAGGAATTTTTGTTTAAGGACCATAAAACATTGTCGATCAACAATGGTCCATGGTCAAATCTAAAAGGAGGCACGAATGAACAAGAGAATTCGAATCAATTACATC
>JAICQC010000603.1 GCA_025938055.1 Anaerolineales bacterium
CGTTCCTTGCCGGTCGAAGTCGTGGACTTCTTGGTGTGCAGGTAGTAGGTCACACCTTTGGAATTGGTAAACGCGTAAGCCATTTTTTCTCCTTTTCAGAAATTTGGACTATAAGTTTAGCACGGATTTTCTAGTCAGGCAATCAGGAGTTGCGTATATGCGAAGCGTCATTACTCTCATCGATCTGCGCTCAACCCGGCTCTCATTCACAGGGACGGTGGGGTTGGTGCCCACAATGGGATATCTACACGAAGGGCATCTCTCGCTCGTCCGCCGAGCCCGTGAGGAGTGTGACGATGTAGTGGTCTCCATTTTCGTCAACCCGACCCAGTTCGGGCCGAAGGAGGACCTCTCGAAGTACCCGCGCGACCTCGACCGGGACCTGAGCCTGCTCGAGCCCCTCGGCGTGGACCTGGTCTGGATGCCGACCGCCGAGATCATCTACCCCCCTGGCTTCCAGACCTGGGTGGAGGTGGAGACGATCACGCAGCCATTGGAAGGTACATCACGTCCCGGTCACTTCCGCGGCGTGACGACGGTCGTTGCCAAGCTATTCAACGCCGTCCAGCCGCATAGCGCCTACTTCGGTCAAAAGGATGCCCAGCAGGCTGCCGTCATCCGCCAGATGACCCGCGACCTGAATTTCCCGATCGAGATCGTGATCTGCCCCATCGTGCGCGAACCGGATGGGCTGGCAATGTCCAGCCGTAATGTGTATCTTGAGCCCGAACAACGCAAAGCCGCGACTGTGCTGTCTCGTGCGCTGCAAGCTGCGAAAGAGGCGTATGAAGAGGGTGAACGCGATGCAGATAAGATAAGAGGAAAGATGAAAGAAGTTCTGGCGAGTGAACCGCTGGCGAATGTGCAATATATTTCGTGTGCAGATTATGACACGCTGAAGGAGCTGAACACTGTGACAGGTAAAGCCCTGCTCTCGATGGCTGTCTTGATCGGAAAAACAAGGCTCATTGATAATATCGTGCTGGAATAAATATCTTGCGAACGTTTGGCGGATGAACGTTGAAACCTTCGCAAGGTCGACGAAACGACATACTACCTATGGCTAAAACAATGGAACAATCACTTACTTTTACGAACAACCGATGGCGATACTGGGTGAGGCTTATGCTTGCCATGCTGTCCGCTTTGCTTCTCGCACTCGCTGGAACCATACTTTTCATCAGCTACCAACAAACGATGAATTATCTCCATCCGTCTCGGCAAACGAGTTTAGGGGAGTACCTGCGCGCCAACGGAGTCGAGTTCCAGGAAGTGGAGTTACTCACCGATGACAACGTGAGGCTTTCGGCATGGTACACACCACCTAAGAACGGTGCAGTCATTCTGGTGGCACATGGATATGGAGCCAGTCGGTCTGAACATTATCATGCGCTCTTTGCCAGCCATGGTTACGGCGTAGTCGCCTGGGATTTCCGCGCCCATGGGGAAAGCGATGGGGAATTTTCCTCGCTAGGCTATTATGAAGTCCTGGACGCAAAAGCTGCATTGGATTTTGCCCTCGCACAGCCTGGTGTGGAGCACGTCGGGGCGTGGGGCGGCTCGATGGGCGCGGTCACGATGATCCGCGCGACCGCGCACTATCCTGAGATCGAGGCCCTCGTCGCCGATAGTCCCTTTGCAACTTTGGAAGATGAAATGGACTTACGAGTCCCGTTCCCGGTCATGCGTTCATTGATCCGCTTTTTCGCGGAACGAGAATC
>JAICQC010000086.1 GCA_025938055.1 Anaerolineales bacterium
TCAAGATAAGGAGCCTGATTATAAGAGGGGGTGATGATGGAAACGAGAGTTTTCAAGGTATTAGAAGAGAGTATCGTAGTTTACTTTTGGAAAGATAGTCAACTTGCCGCCGACGGTCGCATCGAGGACTTCGCGCCCAGCGTTTCGATAGGCATCGCGCGCCATGGCATAGCCCACCTCCGAGGTTTGCAGGTCTGGTAACTGCCAGCGGAATCCTTTTCCAAAATAGGATGGCGAAAAGTGATTGGGATCGTCACCCTGAGATACGACGGTGGTATTCGGTTTGCCAGTCGCCGTGTAATTATGATCGACGCCGATCAGGATAACCTGTTGAAACCCCATATGGAAGGCAAGCTGCAACGTCACATTGGTCACGGTCGCGCCCTCCCAGACGCGTCCGCGCACGTCGGTGGAGAAGTGTGGGCCAGTGTACGACGTGTAGAGGAAGGTTGGTAGTTGGGAAATCGGTAAATCAGCAGGGAAATGGCGGCGCGAACGCCAGGCGAGAAACTTTGGCAGAGAGAGAGCGGCAAGATCGCTTGCCGTCTGCTCGATCACCAGATCGTTCACGACGGTCAAATAGGTTGTCGAGAAACCAAGCTCGGGGAACATCAGGTAGATGCGGTTCATCCCGAAGGTAAACTCATCCCTGAGTTTGCTCATATCCGTTTGCTTGAGACTCGGACCATTGGCGATGACAAAGGCGCGCTTACCTTTATGGATGTCCTTCAGCGCGGCGAGGCGGTGGATGCTCTCGCGCCGCCAGGGATGGAGATAGGCGGAAGGTAATTCAGGGATGCGGCGAACAGTATCGTTTGTCGCACGGGCAAAATTCCATAAAAACGGTGGCGTAATTTGCTTAAGTGTTTGCTTCATGAAATATTCATTCTGTGCTCAATCTTGCCGTCGCGCCGCCATCGACGACCAGCGCCTGCCCGGTCATGAAAGAGGATTGCTCATTATCAGCAAGGAAATAAATCGCGCTGGCGATCTCCTCCGGTTTGCCGACCTTTCCGCTTACGGTTTTTCGGGCGAGGTTGTCCAGGCGCTCCTGCACATCCCCGTGCCCGACATGTCCGCGCCCCAACCCTGCGCGGAGCATGGGCGTATCCACCGCGCCCGGCAGAATAGCGTTGACGCGGATGTTATCCAGCGCGAACTCGATCGCCATGGCACGCGTCAGGGCGAGCAAGCCTCCCTTCGAGGCGGCGTACGCGGCGATATTGGCAGACGTCTGGATGGCATGTACCGATGACACATTGACGATTGCCCCGCCTCCCGCGGCTTTCAACAGCGGATGCGCCAGTTTCACAAAGAGAAACACAGAGCGCAGGTTGGAAGCCATCACTGAGTCCCATTCTTCGACAGTGGTTTCCACCAGCGGTTTCGCCACCTGGACCGCGGCATTATTGACCAGCGCATCGAGGGTCGGGTGGAAGGCGCGCGCCTGTTCAAAGATCTGCTCGGTCGATTCGGGGTTGGAAATGTCCGCCCGGATAAAATAGCTGTTTTGCAGAAAATCGTCGGCAACTTCGGCGCGGTCCACCCCAATGACGCGCCAGCCATGCGAAGCAAAGTGATGTACTGTTGCGCGCCCGATACCGCCCCCCGCGCCAGTAATGAGAACAGTTTTTGTCATAAGTCCTATTTCTTTTTGCAGAATAAATAAGAATCAAAGGAGCCGCTTACCATTTTACCGTCAACTCTGACCGTTTTCCCTGAAATTTCCTTTGTGCTCCCAGGTTACAAATTCGTCAAATATAGAATCTTCGTATCGCCCGCGCCCACCGTGTACAAAAGATTCGGTTAATCCTTTGCCTCACATGAATTTGGAATGACTCGGAGGTTAAACGGGTCGGTGTAGTCTGAGTATAAGCTTACATCATCCAACAGTTCAAGGTCTTGACCAAAGTATTCATTGAAGATAATTCGGAAGGAGTTTACTGGAGTTATAGTTGCGTGGACAGGGGTATCTACTCCCGGCAAAAAGTAGGCGTTCAGGTTGCTCATACGCGATCGCGAGCTGCTGGCGACCGTTGGTCCATGATCGCCCTGGATGATGATAATGGGCGGCGTGGCGGAATTCTCGATGATCTCCGGGACAATTTCTATCATGCGGCTGCTAATATAGATCGCCTGGTCACGATAGTGGCTGGCTCCTTCCGCGGTCTTGGTTGTCCCCACCTCTGCGGGTTCGACAGGACCGCCCGTCGGTCCGAATACATAGGGAGGATGAGGCGCGATCAAATGGACGAACACGAATTTCGGTCCCTGAACGTAGGAGAGTTCATCCATCTTATCCAGGGCAAAGAGAGTGCGCTCACGGAATAACTCGGAGCCCCTGTTCTGCATCCCAAACCGGTTGGTGTCCTGCAGGAGGCGCGCCAAGGTCGTTTCGATAAGCAAGTATTCGAACTCGTTCAAATCTCCCAGAGAGCGCTCTGGACCCAGGAAGTAATCTGCATCCGTTAATTCAGTTGCCAGAAAGCCGGTGGCAAAAGCAATCGTTGTATATCCGGCGTTTTCCAGGCTTTCTCGGACAGCGCTGTGATGGATCAATTCATCTAGCCCGGTGCGGTCCTCAGAACCCGGGACAAAGCGATCGCTGAGGGAGTCGATATAGTTGAAATTCAGGGAGGAGGCAATGGATAGCTGCGTCTGGGCATAGTTGCTCTGGCTGCACTGCGCGACGTAAAAACCCAGATCTTTCAACCCGTGTAGAAAGTCTGAGTTGTCATAACCATATTCGTTCTTCAACACATCCGCCCTGCCGTAGCCATCCAGGATGATGTAGTAGATATCCGGTGGCTGCTCGCCAACGTTCAGCGTCAATGCCGACGCCTTCGTTTCTGCATCTGTTTGCGAGGCTCGGCTTTGCATGGAAAATGCTAGCAATTGAACGGTTGGAAAGATGAGCAGAAGCAAGCCTACTAAATTGAGCGCAAAGGTTGTCAGGCTAATGTTCAAGGATTTACGCGCTGCGTACCAAATGGAAAGCAAACCGAGACCCAGCCAGAGCGGCAGCAGTGTGCGGTGCCGGAACAGATAAAAACCTTCGATGTTCACACCTTTCAGTGCAATATAGGCATGACCATAAGAATAAAAAAGAATCAAAATGATGGTGGCAAGGAGCGCAGCCCGGTTCCAATCGCGGAAAATCCCTCGGAAAATCAAAGTCAGGACTCCAGCCAGAAGCACCGATAAAACTAACGGACGCAACCCTGAGGCAACATCCACCTCCGCGCTATTAAATGCGAGCAGAACCAGAACCGGATAGATTGCAAATAGAAAAGGATGAAGAGGAAGGCTTAGAAACCGGGATGCTTTGTTAGGCATGCTCCACATCGTATTCCAAGCCCAACCCCTCCAGTAGATTCCGGATAGTGCTCCAGTGAACTCGTTCCCATGCGGCAGGACTGGAGTTGGAGTTATGTGGAGCCAGCATGACGTTGTCCATTTTCAGCAGGGGACTATCCAGCGAGAGGGGCTCCCGTTCGAAGACGTCCAATGCGGCGCCCGCGAGACGTTTGACTTGCAGCGCTTCGATTAGCGCGTTCTCATCGACGATGGGTCCGCGCGCTGTATTGATCAGCACGGCGCTCGGTTTCATGAGGGCAATCGTATCGCTGTTGATAAGGTGATAGCTGGTCGGGTTCAGGTCACAGTTGACCGAAACAAAGTCAGTGTTCGAAAGCAGAGATTCGAGGCTGGTCATTTCGATACCGGTCTCAGCGATAAACACGTGGTCAATCTCGACGATATCTGTGCCGTAGACCTTCATGCCAAAGGCACGCGCACGGCGTGTCACAGCTTTGCCGATATTGCCAATACCGATCACGCCAAGTGTATTCTCACTGAGGCTTTCGCCAGGAAGCTTTTCCCATTTTCCCGATTTCATCTCCCTGTCCATCCAGGGCTGACGGCGAGCAAACGCCAGGATATACCCAAGGACGCTGTCCGCAACGGGCAGGGTGAAAGCGTTTACGGTGCGGCACAGCTTCACCCCATAACGGGAACAGGCTGCGGCATCAATGGAATCGACACCCGTCCCCCACTTGGAGATGACCCGGAGACGTGGCGCACAGGCTTCGAGCACGCGCGCGGTGTAACGGTCATCCCCACAGATCGCGCCATCGAACTGGCCCGCATAGTCGAGCAGATCCGGCTCCTCCATGCGCTCATGCACATCAGGAACGATTAAGTCGATTCTGTATTTATCGAATACAGGTTTGAAGCGCTCCACAAAGGGAAGCATATAAGGGGCAGTCAGGAGAACAGTGTGCTTCTTCATGGGTTGCAATCGTTGTGAATTTCCTCGTAGTTATAGGGGATATCGTAGGCAGAATAAAGCGAATGGTCTGCCAGAACGGGATAACTCTGACCAAAATATTTATTGAAGATAACCCGGAAGGTGTTAACGGGAGTGATCGTTGGATATAACCCTTCGTGATCATCAGGGAAATAATAGGCGTTCAGGATCTTCATCCGGCGCTCCACCACGTCGAATGGCGCCGGACCGTGATCTCCCTGGATCACAATGACCGGCGGATTGGGGGAGCTTTGCAAAATAAGATCGACAACGGTCGTGATGCGCTGGTTAATATAGGTTACCTGGTCGGGGTATTTCACTTTATATTCTTCAAACCTGGGCACACCGGATTCAATGCTGTTAAGTTCCTCTCCATTGGGACCAAACACAAACGGATGGTGAGGAATCACCAGATGCGTAAACACGAACTTCGGGCTGGGAATCTCCGGTACGGTCTTTTCCATCGCATTCAGCGCGGAGAGGGTGCGGCGGCGATACCACTCGGCGGAAGCTCGTTCGGGCGGTTCATTCGCCAGATCCATGGGGGCGCGCCAGGCGGAGGTTTGCGCAAGCATGATCTCGAAGTCGCTCATCCCCTGCGGTGGCGGGCTAAGGAAATAACTGGCATCCGTCCATTCAGAGACCGGGAAGTTGGTGGCGAACGAAACGATCTCGTATCCCTGTGAAGCAAGGAATTTTCTGGCATTGTTATATTGTCCCAGAGCGCGCAGGGGAGCGCGCGTGTCCTCCTCAGGGGTCAGGTCATTTGTCAGCGAATCGAGGTAATCGAAGTTCAGCGACGAGGTCAACGAGAGCATCGTCTGAGCATAGTTGCTCTGAGAACATTCTGCCACGTAAAACCTTTTGGCTTCGAGCGATTGCAGGAACGGCGTATTATCATAACCAAACATTTCCTGCAACACATCCCCTCGTCCATAGGCATCGAGAATAATGTAATAAATATCGGGAGCGTATCCGAGAGGCAATGTAGCGCCTTTTGCCTGCGCGGTTGCAAGTGCAGCTTTTTCCGTTTCTTCCTGCTGGATTACATAGGAAACGGTCTGGAAGGTCGGATAGATCAACAGAAAGATTGAGAGCAGGTTCAATACCGGAGTAAATGCCACCGCATGACGCAATCTGCGCATCACACACCACGCCGCCAGAGCGCCCATGCCCAGCCAGAGCGGCAGCATCTGCCTGTGCCTGCCGAGGATAAACCCGGCGATATCGATTCTCTTTAAATAAGTATAGGCATGCCCATACGTAAAGAACAAAAAAATAAAAATGGAAAGCAGGAGCGCGGCGCGGTGCCAATCACTCGAAAAAAGTCCGAGTGCTGCCAAAAGCAGCGCTGCACTGAACAGAAGGACAATTAAAGGGCGCCAGAGGACAGCCGGCTCCACTTCATTGATGTTGATCCCTACCAATGCCAGCACGGGATAAGCAGCAAAGAGGAGCGGGTGCAACGGGATTGTTTGCAATTTTCGAAACAGGGATGATATAGACACTCACGAGTCCTTATTAGAAATTACTCCCCACAGGTGGTTGGCACTTGAGAGAAATCATACAATTCAGGCACAGGCGAGAAATAGCTGACGTCTTCGAGCATCTCATAGGTCCCGCCAAAATAGCTATTGAACACAAGGCGGAAAATATTAACGGGCGAGATCGTCGGATAAAGTTTATCGTTGTGACCCGGGAGATACAGCGCGGCAAGGATCCACATCCGCTTATCGCGCGGCTGCAGCCAGGGACCATGATCGCCCTGGATGATGATGATCGGTGGCACATCGGACTCTGCCAGGATCGTATCGACCGCCTGCATCACCTTTTTGTTCAGGAACTGCAGCTGGTTTACATATCCCTTTTGATACAAATTTGCCGGATACTGGCGCTGCTCGTTCCAAAAATCGGGCGGGTAGGTCGGGTTACCATCCGGGTCGAAGACAAATGGTGGATGAGGGGAAACCAGGTGAATGTATGAAAAAGTTGGCTGCGGCATCCGCGTAATGTCATCAATATTATTGAACACATTGGTGAAGCGATCACGAAAGCCGACACCCAAAAGATAATCCGGGTCCACCCAGCCCCAGTCCTGGGCATAGCGCCCAAGCGTGGTCCGCAGAAACAGACCCTCGAACTCAGTCATGCCGGAGGAGATGGGAGGAGGGCTCAGGAAGTGGTCCGAATCCTCGACGTTAAGCCACTCAAAACCTGTATCGAACGTCACCGTTTCGTAGCCCATGCTTTGGAAGTTGTACCGCACGGCGTTATGCTTGAGCGAATCCCACAGGAGGCGACGCGATGTGCTATCTGGCGTGAATTTGTCACTCAGTTCTGGCAGGTATTGCATGTTGAGGGAGGAAGCCATGGAAATCTCGGTGCGCACGTAATTGCTCTGGCTGCACTCAGCGATATAAAATCCGCGCTGTTCCAGTCCACTGAGAAATTCGCTGTTATCGAACCCATACGCTTGCTGGAGGAGGTCGCCACGCCCGTACGAATCTAAAACGAACAAATAGACGTTCGGCGGGGTTGCCGGACTTACAAGGTCAGGCTGAATAGGAGCGTTAGGCAAGGCTAGAGCATGCGCGCTGCGCGGCTGCACTTCGGAGAGAATCTGCCATCCTGCCATCGCCAGCAGCGCAAAGGCGACCACATTCAGCGTCGCGGCGGCAGAGACGAAGGTCAGCGTTGGACGTGTTGCCCAGAAAATTGTGAGCAGGAAGAGGACGATCCACCCAGCCGCGAGCCAGAGCGTGTAATTGGACTTGGGATACTTTTCATCAATATAAATGTAGGCATGTCCATAGGAAAAAAACAAAGCCAGCCAGAGTGCTGTGAGAAACGCGGCTTTATGTATCTTGCGCAGGACGAGCCAGAAAATGAAGAACAGCAACCCGCTGAATAAAATAGATACCGCCAGCGGGCGAACACCGGCATCCAGCCCAACCTGCCCGGCATTGGAGGCAAGCAGCGCCAGGACGGGATAAGCGCTCATGGCAAACGGATACCAGGGAACTGCAAACCACTGCTGCAGTCTTCCCCAGATCATCTTAAGCCGATTCAACTTGCTTTTTTCTCCTCAATAGAAAATCTGTAATTGCAAAGTCGAGATCTTCGTCAATATCCCAGGCTTCATCGGCGTCGATTTCAAACATCAATGGCTTTTCACCAATCCGGTGATGCCGCTTGATCAAATTCTCGCGGGTAAATATGTAAATACACGAATTCTCCTCGTACACAGGAGGCAAATCCTGGGTCTGGATCAGGACCGTTGGGTCGTGGTTGATAGCGCGTCCATCCTGGAAATACAGGCGGGTTTGTAGGCGAGTGACTGAGAAGATTGAGTCGTAATTTGGGTAAGTAGTAATTAGTGATCGAATCGCCTGTGAAACCGTTTCAGGTTTGAGCAGAGGGTTTGTGCTGTGTGTCTGCAAGTAAAAGTCTGCCTGCACCTGTTCCGTATCATGGATGAGAATGTCATTCATTGGCACATCAATCGCCCGCAGATGTTCCGGACGATTGATCATGGCCACTTGCGGGAAATGCTGGCGCAAGCCATCCATCACCGGCTCGGAGTCGGTATCCACAACAATCCGGGAAATTTCAGGGACAGCGAGCAGCGTCTCGATAATATGATGGAACAGCGGTTTCCCCGCCAGGAGGCGGTAATTCTTGCCAGGCACACGCTGGCTGTGGTGGCGCATCGGGACAAGGGCAACAAGTTTCATGACGACTGATTATACCGAATCGGCTCAATATCTCTTTGTGTACGATCTGTAGACTTTCTCTCACGTGCATAGTAGAACGTTTCACGCAGTTGCGGAGTCAGCAGCCCTGACTCGCGGTACCCAATTCGGGTACCATGAAACTGCATTAAGCGAAACCAGAAGATGGAGGAGAAATTCTTCCATAACACACATTCACGAGCCGCATGCCACAGGTCACTCAGGATATTCATGATCGTCAGGCGGAAGAAATCATACAAGCTGAAGTGAGCTTCAGGATAAATCTTTTTGAATGCCATCCCTTCACGCCGGTAACGGTTGAACACGCCACGCGGGGTTTCATCGTGGATATGAATGATCTCGGCTTCCGCCACGTAGGCAATTTCATAGCCCTGACCCTTCGCCCACTTCGCCCAGGCTAGATCTTCCAGCCCGGTCAGGGTTTCATCATAGGGATGGTGCACCCACAAACTTTTTCGGATGGCAGCATTGGCATTATTGCAAAAGGCGGTCACCTGACGCGGCTTGCTGACATCGGGGTACCACTGGTGATAGATCTGCTGCTCTGAAAAGCGCGCTGTTTCGGGTCCGCGCTGCTTGCCATACGTGAGTGCAACTCTTTCATCCTCAAGCGGGCGCAGCAGCGACTCGAGCCAATCCGGATAGACGGGATAAACATGCGCGCTGGCGATGACGATCAACTCACGTGTTGCAGCTTGGATCCCTGCATTGAGCGAACGCCCAAATGTAAACTCTGCTGACGGAATGGTCACGATCCGCGCCCCAAAGGATTCAGCAACAGCGATCGTTGCGTCGGTCGAGCCTGAATCGACGAGGATGATCTCCACATCCCGGACCGTTTGCTGGCGAATCCCCTCGAGCAAACGCCCGATGTGCTTTTCTTCATTGTAGGCGCGGATGACAATGGAACAGGTCATTTGCAAAAGAGTTCGTCAATATAACTCCCCATTTCAGCGGAGAGCGTGTATCCCTGATCTGACATCGAATTCAAGTAATTACACGCCTGCTGCTTGTAAAATAATTGGGTATTGATCCGGGTGGACAATCCCTTCACCCGTTTCTGATTATCAAGAAACGCGTATGCCTGTAGGAAGGGCATAAGTTCAATTTGATCGTTGGGATGAAGACCGAGCCTCTCAGCCTCTTCCCCAATCTCGACAACATTTTCCCAATCGCCGCGTTGACGCGCCAGGTCAGCCTTTTGATAGTAGTAACACCAGGTATGTTCCGGTTCATTCCCAAAAATGGAAGCCGGCGGAGTCGCCTGCTCACCAGTTGCTATCACGTTATCCACTTTTGAATTCGGCGCGATCAGTAAAATCCTATGGGTATCATGAATCGAAAGATTAGGACTGCCTCCATCGATCACTCGAACGCAAGCATTCTCACCTGACTGCGTCAAGATTAAAACATTCCCGAAATCCCGGGTCAATTCATTTCCGCGTCGTAATGGAGTTTCCTCGCCTTTGTTGGAAAGGACTTGAAAGACGACATCATCGGTCAGGACAGCGGCTGGAAGCTTTATTTCGATGGGAATCGAATTCTGCTTTTCAGGATAATAAATAAGATTTGCGGGACCCCAAACAAAATAGTCCTCCTGGATGGTGCCGACGGCATAGCTGGCTATTAAGGTCGTTCCAGGTTTAATATCTGGCACACGCCAAGCAACCTGCCACCAAAAGTCGTGCACGTTTGCCGTTTCCTCGGCAGCGTGAGCGGCATTTGCATAGTGCGTAAAACTCGCCACAAATACCAGGAATGCTACAAATGCCATTCGTAAAAAAGTAGAATTCATGGACAATACAAGGACCGTCAATATCATGCCTACCCCAGCCGCGCTGGCAAGCGTATATCGGGAATAATCTCCAAAGTCTGCGTGGCGGTTGGCGATGATCACGGGCAGTAGTGAGAATAACGCAGTGACCACCCCGATAAGCAATATATGCTTTTTCCACTTCGAATGGATTTCGTCTGCAAAGGTCTGTAGATCCGGTTTCTGTAGAGCAATAAGGACAAGGAACACAATAACGATGCTCAGTCCTGTTCCTATCAAGAAATCCCTCAGGCGCAGGGTAAAAACCAGATCGTTGAATGGAACCGCCCAAGCCAGGAACACAACCCTGAATGCATCCTGAATCCAATTGACCAGCCACCATAAGCCGCTCAGCGGCGAAGCAAACAGTTGGCCGAACTGAGAGCCCAGGTCGGTCGCGCGTCGTTCACTTTCGAAGAAGAAAAACCGCCAGACCAGGAATACCAAAGGTGAGCTGAGGAACGGCAGCCATAGAGCAATAACTTTTTGCAAATATTCTTTACCTGTTGACCTGTTTTCCTGGAGAACAACTTGAGCAATAAAACCTAGTCGCAACAATTCCAACCCGATCATGTATTCGACCAGCGCAGGGTACAGAATGCCTGTGACAACGGACAGTCCAATCCAGATAACTCTTTGAGACAGGTTCTGCGTCTGTATTGCCTTCACCGTAAACGCAATCGAAGAAATAGCCAGAAGGAGGCTAAGCAACTGCGCCTGATAATCGATGGGGTTAAGCTGCGACAGAAACCCCGGGTATATCAATAACAGCAAAGCAATGAGAAAATTTGGCGTTCGATATCTGGGCCAGATCCTGTTCATTGTCCAAAACAATGCCCAGGAAGCAAGGAATCGATAGAGGTAGGCGCTCAGGTGATAATAAAACACCCGGTCCCCAAACAGGCTGTAGATAATTTCCATTACATAAGCGCGAGCCGGGCGATCGATCCTGTATATTTCATGGAAGAATTGTGCGCCCTGCGTATGAGCATCAAAAATGAGGAACCAGTCATCCTTGTAATATCCCAGCTTGTCCGCCAAGGGCAGATAGACGAGAGCGCCCACAAGAGCAAGAAGCAGCAAAAGAGAGAACGAAGATTTGCCTGCGTTTTCGGTTTCCACCTTAGTCTTCTCCTCCATGACTTCTCACCAGTCCATACCTTTCTCGTAGCCCAACTGTACCAGCAGCTCACCGGCTGTATCTTTAAAAATTTGCCTGTGCTCCTCCGTGAAATACTTTTTCCATTCGCTGGTTTTCCCCGAGCGGAACGTCGGAGATCTGCTCGGGTTGATGGAAGATTCCAGCCCTTCGAGGATCACCTCTCGGGGAGTCTGGTGCGGGACACGGGCGAGGAAGTGGTCGATGATGCGGTTCAACGTCCCGAGGCGGTCGTGGATCAAATCCTCGAAATGGAGCGCCAGCACGGCAGGCTGGTCGAGCCAGCCCAGATAGGGAGCAAAGCGTTCGGCGATATTTGGGAACTCGATATCTGCATCAGGTCTTCCCAAAATGCTAACGCTGAGTCGCGCATTGAAATCGGGGAGGGACTGATAGTAATCATGATGGACATGCCGCGCCTCCATGTCAGTCACATAAAAGACATGTGAGACGACGACATCGCGCGGGTCACGGAAAATGAAATAAGGGATGAAATTAGGCGCGCAGACCTGTTTAATGGACTCTTCTCGCGCAAAGAGATGTGCCGACGCAATATCCCTCGGACGCAGAGAATCCAGCCATGAGAGGGCTTCTTCAGGCGCGCGCTTGCGCCCACTCTCGCCTTCATATTCGGCATAAAAGGAATGCAGGCGCTTTGCATAAGGTGCAACATGTGAAAACCCCAGCAGGATCTGGTCGAGTAAATGCGTGCCGCTCTTGGGAAAGGAAATACCCAGCAAAATGGGCCAACCAGCCTGCGCGGCGGGCAGGGATACAAAACGCGCACGCTGGTACGTTTTCTCAGTTTGATAAAGCAGCAAGCGCAGAGACGATTTCAGTGGCATAAAAAGATTTCGTTTATTGATTTTGGAAGAGATTCGTTCTATACTCCGTGATAGCCGATTCAATTATACGGCATACTCCAAAACCAAGCCCTCTGAGGAACCTCATGAACCATTCACCCAAACCGCTTGCATCCATCCCGCCCATGGGTTGGAACTCATGGAACACATTTGGGCATCATATCAATGAGACCGTCGTCCGCGAAACGGCGGATGCGCTCGTCTCCTCCGGACTCAAGGAATACGGCTATGAATACGTCGTCATCGACGATTGCTGGTCCATCAAAGATCGACGGGATGGAAACGGTGATCTGATCGCTGATCCCGAAAAATTCCCCAGCGGCATCAAAGCCCTTGCAGACTATGTCCACAGTAAAGGATTCAAGATCGGGATCTATTCCGATGCGGCAGAGCAGACCTGCGCAGGCTATCCCGGAAGCCTGGGCTTCGAAGAACAGGATGCACAACTCTGGGCGTCGTGGGGTATTGATTTCCTCAAATATGATTACTGCCATGCGCCATTATTCGACCAGGCGATCGCAATTGAACGATATACGCGCATGGGCGAAGCGCTGCGCAAAACGGGGCGCGAATTCCTCTTTTCGCTATGCGAATGGGGAAACCAGGCGCCGCATCTGTGGGGACGGGATGTGGGTGGACATATGTGGCGCGTCTCGGGCGATGTCTTCGACTCATGGATCAATGTCCACATGAATGGCTGGCGAGGACTCGGCATTGATATTTCCATAGATATCGCGCAGGATGTTCATGCCTATGGCGGTCCCGGCGGCTGGAATGACCTCGATATGCTCGTCGTGGGACTCAAAGGCAAGGGGCAGATCGCGGGCAATGGCATGTCGTTCCTCGAATATCAAACGCACATGTCAATGTGGGTGATGGCTTGCTCCCCGCTCATGATCGGCTGCGATATCCGTACACTGGACTCCGATACAGCCTCTCTATTGATGAACCGCGAAGTGCTGGATGTGAACCAGGATTCGCTGGGGATCCCCGCTCGCCGCGTCAAACAAGTTGGCAGATGCGACATCTGGACAAAACGACTCGCGGACTCATCGGTGGCTGTTTCCGTGATCAATCGTGGTTCAAGCCGGGAAGACATCACCCTTCAGGCCCGCGACATTGGCATGCTGGATACACCCAAGCTCGCCCGCGA
>JAICQC010000570.1 GCA_025938055.1 Anaerolineales bacterium
GGATGGCTGGGAAACGGCGTACTACACTAACTTCAGCGGGTCCTCCGGGCGCGGACCGCAGCCGCTGGTCGTGTCCTATGGGACGTCGCCGGCTGCAGAAGTGATCTTCGCGGAGACGCCCCCCGCCGATGCACCGACCGCCTCCATTCTTGGACCGGATACCTGCTTCCGTCAGATTGAATTTGTCGGCATCCTCAAAGGGACGAAGCAACGCCCCCTCGCCGAGAAATTCGTAGACTTTATGCTCAGCAAACAATTTCAGGAAGATGTTCCCTTACAGATGTTTGTCTACCCTGTTCTTCCCGATGCTGCCCTGCCTGAAGAATTCACCCAATACGCACAGGCACCTGCACAGGCCGCGACTCTCCCTCCTGAAGAAATAGCCGCTAACCGTGATCGCTGGATCCAGGCCTGGACGGATGTGGTTCTGAAGTAAAAAGTAGACAGGTATACATGGAAACAGGTAAACAGGTTTCACAGGGGGAACGCGTCGGTGTATCTACGTTTGTACCTGTTTACCTGTCTGCTCGTTCGCGAGCTCTGCTCTGGCTTCTACCTCTTTCCTTTCTCGTCCTTGCTTTCTTCTATCCTCTCTCTCGTATCTTCGCTCTCACGTTCGATCCTCAGACTCTTACTACAGAACATATCCAGCTCACTGCCCGCGTTTTACTTTTTACTTTTTATCAGGCGACACTTTCCACTCTGCTTACCCTCCTGCTCGGACTCCCCGCCGCTTATCTTTTCGCGCGCTACGACTTTCGCGGCAAATCCCTCCTGCGCGCACTAACCGCTGTCCCATTCATGCTTCCAACGGTTGTGGTTGCTGCCGGATTTAGTGCACTACTTGGTCCACGCGGATTGATCCACACCCTCCTTCCTCTTTCCACTTTCCAGTTCACTGGAACCCTCACTGCCATCCTAATCGCCCACGTCTTCTACAACACAACGATCATCATCCGCATTGTAGGGAATGCCCTCTCCAGCCTCGACCCAAAGCTTGAAGCTGCGGCGCGCTCCCTCGGCGCAGACTCCTCTCGTGTCTTGTGGCATGTGACGTTCCCTTTGCTTCGCCCGGCGCTGCTGGCTTCCACCCTGCTGGTCTTCCTCTTTGACTTCACAAGTTTTGGTGTTGTCCTTTTGTTAGGAGGCTCGCAATTTGCCACCCTCGAAGTGGAAATTTATCTGCGCGTGCTCCGGCTGCCGGATCTTCCTCTCGCCGCGTTGTTATCGGTCATTCAGCTCATTTGTACAATCCTGTTTTCCATCCTTTATTCGCGCGTTGCTACGCGATCTACCACTCAAACTAGCCCGCGTTCTGCCCGGGCAAACCTGCGCCGGCCAAAAACAATACGAGAAAAGATCTTTGTCACAGTTCTCATTTTCTTCCTCACATCTTTCTTCCTACTTCCTCTTTCTGCTCTCCCGTTCCGTTCCTTTTTCCGCATCGAAGCAGATCGCGGTGATCGCGGCGAAGTTCAATATGGGTTCACCACTGATTACTACCGCGAGCTTTTTATCAACCGCCGCGGCTCGGTCTTCTACGTTCCGCCAATTCGAGCAACAGTCAATTCGCTGGCATATGCCGGAGGGACGGTCATCATTTCTCTTCTGCTTGGTTTCCCCGCTGCGTTTGCGCTCGCCAAACCCACGCGCCTCGAACGGATTCTCGATCCGCTCATCATGCTGCCGTTAGGCTCTTCGGCGGTGATGCTGGGACTGGGATTCATCCTTTCGTATGGAGCATGGCTTACTTCCCCGCTGCTGGTTCCCTTTGCCCACACGCTCGTTGCATTACCGTTTGTGATCCGCACGCTCCAGCCCGTTATTGCATCCATCCCTCAGCGGTTGCGCCAGGCTGCCTCATCGCTTGGCGCCTCTCCTCTCGAGGTCTGGAAAAATATCGACCTGCCTATTTTGCGCCGCGCCACGTTAGCTGCGGGGACCTTTGCCTTTACCATTTCGCTCGGCGAATTTGGCGCGACGCTGTTGATCGCGCGCCCGGAATATCCAACCATCCCGGTTGCGATCGAACGCTTCCTCTCACAGCCCGGCGGCTTGAATTACGGACAGGCGATGGCGATGGCGACCATCCTCATGCTGCTTACAGTTGCAAGCATTTTGCTCATCGAGCGAGTTCGCATGCCCGGCTCGGGAGAATTTTAGTGCTCGAAGTTCAGCATATATTCAAAAGCTATGATGACAAGCCGATTCTCCGGGATGTCTCTTTCTCGGTCGAGGCGGGCGAGACTGTCTGTTTGCTTGGCGCCTCAGGAAGCGGCAAATCAACCTTGTTGCGGATCATTGCAGGCTTGGAGGAAGGGGATTCAGGTTCCGTCTCGTTTGACGGGCGCGACCTTGCTTCGACGCCAGCGCACCTGCGGGATTTCGGCCTGGTTTTTCAGGATTACGCGCTTTTCCCGCACCTCGATGTGAGCGAA
>JAICQC010000176.1 GCA_025938055.1 Anaerolineales bacterium
ATCCTGAACGGCGTCCCCCATGTGACTTTGTTAAAGCCGCTGGATTATCTGCCCATGGTGCATTTGATGAAACATGCCAGACTGATACTGACCGATTCCGGCGGGCTGCAGGAGGAGGCGCCATCCCTGGGCATCCCGGTTCTCGTGCTGCGGGAGACCACCGAACGCCCGGAGGGAGTCGAGGCGGGCACACTCAAACTCGTCGGAACAGAGACCAGCCAGATCGTTCGCGAGGCAAGCCGTCTGCTGGACGATTCGGTTGCTCACGCACAAATGTCGAAGGCAGCCAATCCGTACGGAGATGGTCACGCTGCCGAACGTATCATCGATGCACTCCTAAAAAGCCCTCAATCAATCTAGGTCGACTCACAAAGCTAGATTATGCAAACTGAAAGGTACGATACATCTTCATCTGAGTATAATGAGTCCGATGAAGGTGCATTGGCGGTTAATCCTCTCATTTTTTATTCTGACAGCCCTGCTGATGGAAGGGCGGGCAGCCAGTGCACAATCCACCGAAGTCCAGTTTTTCCCGGAGACGGGTCATCACGTACGGGGAGACTTTCTGCGCTTTTACAAGAGTGTGCCAGACCCAAGACTTGTCTTCGGCTATCCTATTACAGAGCAGATTACATCTAGGGACGGGAAGACCGTTCAATATTTTCAACGTGCCCGCTTTGAACTGCGAACCGAGCTCGCGGAAAATCAACGGGTGCAGCTCACACCGGTCGGGCAAATCCTTTACCAGCCTGCCGACCAGTTAAGACTCGATAACACAGCAGGATGTGACCGGTTTGCCACAGGTTACTCCGTCTGCTTTGCTTTCCTGGATTTTTTAAAAGCGAATGGCGGCACGGCGCAGTTTGGCAACCCGATCTCCCCATTCGAATTTCACGAGAATCTGATCGTCCAATATTTTGAAAAAGCGCGCTTTGAATGGCGGGCAGATCGTCCCGAGGGACAGCGAGTGGTTATTACTGATCTGGGCCGTTTGTATTTTGATCAGCTTGGCGAAGATTCAGCCTTTCTCAGACCCGTCCGCCCGCTGGACGCAACCATCAACCCGGTCCTCTCCATCCGGGTGCGCGCCTTCGTGGCACAGCCACTGACCCGCCCCACAGGACAGCAAACGGTGTATGTGATCGTCCAGAGCCAGACGCTGCAGCCTATTTCGAATGCCACCGGCAAAGTTACGGTCCGTTGGCCTGATGGTCGCACGGAGGACTACTTCTTCACGACCAACAGTGCCGGGCTGGGAACCGTTGCATTCAACTTTTCAGATCAAAAACAGGGGGAACTTGTGCCGATTGATATCGCGGTGGTCTACCAGGGGATGGGAAACACCACCCGGACATCCTTCCGCATCTGGTTCTAGTCTCTACAACAATTCTCTCAGATCAAAAACAGGTCCATCCTTGCAAGCCAGCCTCCACCCCGAGCTCAATGTGACCGCGCAGACCCCACATTCAGCCAGCCCACCACAAGGGACAGGCGCGCGAACGAGGATTTGTGCTTCCTTCCCAACCCTGCGTTGGTAGCCTGCCCCCAAATGTTTTGTCAGTTGACTCAGGTTTTCACGAGCGAGGTCGAAAGCCAGATAGTCCGCCCACTCGACAATTTCATTCAAGGCAGAGGTTGGCTGGACCTCCACTTCGTCTGGCAGTGTATTTGCGCCCGTATCACATACCAACACGACTGCCGCGTCCTGTTTCAACGCGGGACGGATCAACCCACGCAGGCGCGCGGGAGGATCATCCAGGGCGACAAGCGCAACTTTGCGTGCCCATAACGGCAGCATGAAACCGCGTCCCAGCGGACCGCGTACATGGAGCTCCAGGCCCGGGCTCCATTCGTCGAGCATGCTCGTTACTGCAATAAAACCCTGAGGCGCAGAATCCGTATAGTAAAGTGGAACAGGTAAAGGCGAGTCTGAACCATCGGCTGCAAGCAGGTACTGTCCCGGGGCTGGGATCATATCCGGCGGACAGGAGACGCGCACGTAACGAAATCCATCTTCGAGAAGCAATTCGAGCACCTGCCCTTTCCCTGTCTGCATAGCGCTATGCTATCATGGCGGTATAATTCTATCAACCTATGCTTGGAGGACTCATGAACATTGCTGATTTTATTAAGACACTCGCTGGTTTTGCATGGCTGGGAGTTTTGGGGATCGGGATCCTGGTGATGGTGCGTGCCAGCCGCAAACAAAACACCAAAGGATTGAATTCAGTCGTTATTGGATTGATTGTTATTGCTTCAATCTTGACCCTCGTTGGGGCTGGTCTGGTTTTCATCGAACCGACCGAGACCGGTGTCGTCGTGACCATCCTGGCAGAAGGCGGCATGCGACCCGATCCTCTGCGAGCAGGGTTGCACTGGATCGTGCCTTTTGTCGAGAGGGTCGAGTTGTACCCTACATCGATCCAAACATTTACAATGGCACGAACGGCCAGTGAGGGAGAGACGCAGGGATTGATCACCGTCGAGGCGCGCACATCGGATGGCCAGCGTATTTTCGTGGATTCCTCGGTCATTTATCAAATCGAGCCATCCACAGTACCTACCATTCACAGAGAATGGCAGCATCGTTATCAGGATGACCTGATCCTCCCGCAGGCTCGTGGTATTATCCGCGATGCGGTCTCCCAATATCGTGTTGACGAGGTGCTAAGCTCAAAGCGCTTCGAAATGGCTGACCAGATGACCCTGGAATTAATGAAGGTGATGGCTGACAACGGTCTGACCTTGATCGACTTCGTCCTGCGCGACGTCACATTTACAGAAGAATATGCTCAATCCATCGAACAGAAACAGATCGCGGAACAGCAGGCATTGCAAGCCGCCTTTGTGGTCGATTCGAAAAAGCAGGAGGCGGAACAGGCACGCCAGATCGCGCAGGGTCAGGCAGATGCGGCAGTGATCGAGGCAAGAGGCGCGGCAGAAGCGCGTTTGATCGAAGCAAATGCCGAAGCACAGGCACTGGAGTTGATCGCCGCAGCGCTGGAGGACAACCAGCAGTTGATTGAATATCAATATGTCCTCAAGCTCGCGCCAGGCGTGCAAACAATCTTTGTGCCAAGCGGCAATGAGTTCATCCTGCCGCTGCCTAATTCTCAGCAGACCCCGGAAACGCCCACAACGATACCAACCACTACCCCGTAAGTTGGATCCGGCAAGTAGTGTAAAATGACCAGCAGCCATCTCTGGCTGCTGGTCATTTCTTAATAAGGAGCGAGATGCCGATTCCACAAACTGGACGCGAGATTCGCCTGACGACCCTTTCCACCTGCGCGGGTTGAGCGTCCAAGCTAAGCGCCCAGGCGCTGACGCAGGTGCTGCGTCCTCTCAAAGACATCTTTGACGCCGCTTCCTTTCCGGACCTTCTTGTGGGTCTGCGGGAGCCTGACGACGCGGCTGTCTGGCGCCTGGATGAGGACCGCGCCATTGTGGTCACCACAGACTTCTTCACGCCAGTGGTGGATGATGCTTATGACTATGGCTCGATTGCAGCAGCCAACAGCCTCTCGGATGTGTACGCGATGGGAGGCAAGCCTTTCCTGGCGTTGAACGTCGCCGCGCTGCCCGATAACTTGCCGGATGAAGTCTCAAGCCAGATCATCCGCGGCGGCGCGGAGAAAGCGCGCGAAGCTGGAGTCGTGATCGCAGGCGGGCATACGGTTAAGGACAAGGAACCCAAGTATGGTCTGGTTGTGATTGGCTTTGTTGACCCGCGCAAGATGTTGAGCAAGGGCGACTTGGAGGTTGGCGATGCGCTGGTGCTCACAAAGCCGCTGGGATTCGGTGTCACAACCACCGCGCTGAAACAGGAAAAAGCGAATGAAGAAGATGTGCTCGAGGCAGTTCAGTGGATGAAGCGATTGAACAAAATGGCAAGTGAGCTGGCGGTCGAGTTTGGCTTGCGCGGCGGGACCGATATTACCGGATACAGCCTTCTGGGACATGGCATGGAAATGGCTGAGGCGTCCAGCGTTTCTTTGAAATTTGATTTTGCAGACGTTCCTTTTGTTTCAGGTGCGCGCCGATATGCCGAACGCGGCATATTCCCCGGCGGTGCATTTGATAACAAGAAGCATTTTGAGTCCCGGGTACGATTTCCTGCCTCGATGGATGAAGCAAATCGAATGCTGTTGTTCGATCCGCAGACGAGCGGAGGCTTGTTACTGGGTGTGCCGCGCGACCGTTTGGATTCCTTCCTCACGCGCGCGCGTGAGGTGGGTCAAGCCGTCTGGGTGATTGGCAGCGTCGAAGCAGGAAATGGTATTGATATTCGTTAAGAAATCAAATATTCATAGTACAATAGGGGCAGTATAGAAGACCTGTAGGATCATGTCAGAAATCCCCATAGATTGTCATAAACATTTCCAATACCCTTCCACCAAATTTGGCTGGCGACCTTGCCGGGCATTTTTTGAATCCCGGCACGTTTTGACTCGCCGGTATTGTACGGATTAAGAACATAAAGGTTCGATGAACATAACCTCAGAAATAATTATTATCATAGCGATCATCCTGGTGAATGCCATATTTGTTCTGTCAGAGATGTCTGTTGCATCTTCACGCAAGGCGCGGCTTCAACAACGTGTCAATGAAGGGGACAAGCGGGCTACTACCGTCCTGCAATTGATAGAGAATCCGAATCTCTTCCTCGCCACCGTTCAGATCGGCATCACGCTGGTAGGCGTGTTTGTTGGCGCGGTTGGTGGGGTCACGTTATCGGAACCTCTGGCGATACTCCTGACAAGTGTGCCCGCTGTGGCAGAGTATGCCGAATCGATGGCTCTCGCGGTGGTTGTGGTTGCCATCACATTTGTATCCATTCTGCTGGGTGAGCTGGTTCCCAAGCGCATCGCGCTGCATAACCCTGAACGGATCGCTGCTATGCTGGCGGGACCCATGATTATGGTGTCCCGGATTTTTAAGCCATTTGTATGGCTTCTGGGCCGCATCACCGATTTCATCCTGAAACTGTTAGGCATTGAACCTGGCACTGAACCTCCCGTGACAGAAGAGGAAATCCAGCTGCTGATCGACCAGGGCACACAGGCTGGGGTTTTCGAAGAAGCAGAGCACGACATGGTGGAGGGTGTCTTCAGCCTGGGCGACCGGCGTGTGTACTCTTTGATGACGCCGCGCCCGGATATCGTCTGGCTCGATATTGACGATACCGTGGAAGAAATCCGCCAGAAGATTTCGGAATGTCACTTTTCGCGTTTCCCGGTCCGGCAGGGTTCCCTGGATACAATCCTGGGTATTGTCAAAGCGCGGGATCTGCTGGTGCCCAGTCTGAATGGTGAGCCCATTCTCCTGAAGGACTTGCTCAAGCCGGCTTTCTTCGTGCCTGAGACGATGTTTGCCTCGCGGGCACTTGAAATTCTCAAGGAAAAAGGCACAGACATCCTGCTGGTCATTGATGAATTCGGAGCGTTGCAAGGGCTTCTGACGATTAACGACATTCTGGAAGAGATTGTTGGTGAGATGGAGATCGATGAACCTCAAGCCACACAACGACAGGACGGTTCCTGGCTGCTGGACGGAATGCTGGAAGTCGACGAATTTAAGGAAATCTTTAATCTGCCATTGCTGCCACATGAAAATGAATATGAGACCTTAAGCGGGTTTGTTATGGTCTCGCTTGGGCGGCTGCCGCAGCCGACGGATCGCTTCGAATGGCACGGGTTGAAGTTTGAGATCATGGATATGGATGGCCGCCGGGTGGACAAGGTACTGGTCACAACTCTGCCCCAGCATTCTCAAAATGTGGATGAGAACAACGGAAAAAAGTAAGAACTGCGTCCTGTCCATTATTGCATTTTCCACATACAAGTCCCTTCGTATGGCTCGTAACTTTCTTCGCGCAGTACTCTTTGATTTGGGCGGAACGCTCATGTATGAGCGCGCCAGTTGGGACTCCATCAATGCCCAGGCGGATGAAGCCCTCACCAACTTTCTGCGCGAGAAGGGCATGGAATTGAATCTTTCCACGTTCCCGCGCGAGTTTCGCAAACGCTTGGGAAAATATTTCAAGCAGCGTGAAAAGGATCTGCTCGAAACAACCTATTCGTTTGTCCTGCGGGATGTGCTGGCAGACAAGGGCTACAGGGATATTGCAGATGACGTTGTGCGCGGCGCCCTGGACCGCCTGTTCGCCATTACACAGACAAACTGGGCGATCGAGGAAGATACCCTGGTTACGCTGCAGAAACTCGAGACAGATGGTTATCGCATGGGGTTGATCTCCAACGCTGGCGATGACCAGGATGTGCAGCAACTGGCACAGCGCTTTGGCATTGCTCAATTTTTTGATTTCATTCTTACTTCTGCAGCCTGCAGTTATCGCAAACCACACCGGCGCATTTTTGAGCTTGCACTCTCGAACTGGTACTTCCTCCCCTCCGAGGCAGTCATGGTGGGAGATAATCTGGATGCAGACGTGCGCGGCGCACAGAGTGTCGGCTTGCTCGCGATCTGGCTCAGCCGCCGCGCCGGCGAACGGACTGAGGACCAGCTCTCCATCACACCGGACGCGAGCCTCTCGGCGTTATCCGAACTGCCGGCAGTTCTCGATCGTCTCCAGGTCCAATAAAAACACCCAGCACATTGCCGATCACAATGACTTCAAATAAGCCAAGCGGTCCTTTGGATAAATCTCTGCCCGCCTATCTCGCATTGGGGGTAGGCATAATTTCCCTGAGTTTCTCGGCAATGTTTGTGCGCTGGGCAGACGCACCGGGTCCCGTCACAGCCTTTTACCGTCTCTTCTTTTCGATATTCCTGCTGCTGCCTTTTTTCCTGCCGCGCCTCAAAGCAAGCCCGGCATTCAAATCACGGTCTCTGCTATTTCCTCTACTGGCTGGGTTCTTTACCGCCTGTGACCTCGCTTTGTGGACCGCATCCCTTTCCTACACAACCGCCGCCAACGCTACCCTGCTTGGCAATACTGCGCCTCTCTGGGTAGCTCTAGGGACCTGGCTGCTCTTGAAACAGAAGCTCAGTTCCACCTTTTGGCGCGGGCTCACGATCACACTTCTGGGCGCGGCGCTCATCATGGGCACAGACTTTCTGCTCCATCCCCGCTTCGGCGTTGGAGACGCGATGGCGATCTTCACAGGTTTTTTCTACGGTGGATATTTTCTCTTTACCGAACGGAGCCGCACGCAATTCGATCCCGTCAGCCACATCTGGCTGGTGGGCGTGGGTGCAAGCCTGACGCTGTTCCTTGTGAATGCTGTCCTTCAAAATCCCCTCACCGGCTACCCCTTACAGACCTGGCTGGTCTTTCTTGCCACCGCGCTGGTGTCACAACTGATCGGTTATATATCGCTTGCCTACGCCCTCGGGCATCTACCAGCCTCGGTGGTGTCTCCAACGATGATTCTGCAGCCAATCCTGACGACCTTGCTGGCGATCCCACTCCTTGGAGAAATCCCCAGCATCTGGCAGGGGATCGGCGGCGCGATTGCGCTTGTCGGTATTTATATCGTCAATCAATCATACAATCGCGGCGAGCATGAGCCTCCCACGCCAAACGCGTAGGATCTGCAGGCAGTTTATGGTTGGGCTTGAAAATTATGGCACTCTTCTATATACTATCCATATCCCAAACCCCAGGCAATACTCTCACGGAGGAGACATGGAAATCAAAGTATCAACGGAAAGCGGACGAGTTCCCGTTACGGTTCTGCACGTGGATGGCAACATCGACTCTTCCTCGTACGAGCAGTTCCAGTCAACGGCAAAAAAGTTGATCGATGAGGGAGCGCGCTACCTGCTGGTTGATCTTTCACATGCACCCTTTGTGAGCAGTGCTGGTTTGCGTGCCTTGCATACGTTGTTCAACGAGCTTCGATCCCGCAACCCTGATGCCAACCTTAATGACGAACAAATAAAAAAGGGGATTAGCGCGGGAACCTATAAGTCTCCTCACTTGAAACTGCTTAATTTATCACCAGAGACAAAAACGGCTTTCGAGACCAGCGGCTTCGACATGTACATTGACACCTTCACGGACAGACAGGCTGCCATCAATTCATTCTAATGCCCTGCAGTTCGATCACGTCTTTCCAGGCATATTGACAACAAGGAGGATTCCATGAATCTAGGCGCCATTGTCGAAGTTGCAATTGGCTTGATTTTCGTTTGGATCGTGCTCAGCCTGACCATTATCCAGATCCAGGAATGGATCAACTCCAGGCTGGATAAACGTGCAAGGGATATGGAAGAAGCCATCCATGAAATGCTCGCCAACCCCAATCTCAAGGCACATTTCTACGACCATCCGGTAATCCGCGGCTTGACATCGAAAAAGCGGAATGAACCCAACAGTGTCGAAGCCTGGTTATATAGATATCCCATCCTGCGCGGCTTCACGAAAGAGCTCCGGGAATTACCATCCTATATTCCGTCTCAGCAATTTTCGCTTGCCATGTTCGATATCGTGATAACGGCAGGAACAGAATCATCGTTGATTCAACAGGGTTTGTTGAAAATACGTGATGACCTGGAACAGGAGCAAAACATCTCGCGGGAAGAGGCTGTAGTTGTGGAGATGAATCTGCTGATCGAGCTTGCCCGCAGTGCGGCATCCACCGAAGCAGGCACAGCCTTTACAAAAAGAACTCTGCGACTCTTGAAGGAGCAGGCAGAGGCATTTGCTGAGAAGTATCCAGACCTCAAGCCCGTGATCGAGGCAGCATTAGCAGAAGCCAGCAAGCGTAAGAATGAAATCGATGACCTGCTGAAGAGCAAGGATGCTCCACGTGACAAGGATGCTTTTGGCGATCTGCGGCGCGGCATCGCTGCATTGAGTGTCATCAGCCCGGAGGTGAATCAGACTCTCAATGCATTACTCTTGAATCTCGAAGAGTATATCGGCGAAAAAGAATCAAAGCTTGCCAAAGCCAGGCAAAATGTGGAGAAGTGGTTCGACGACTCCATGGATCGTGTGAGCGGCACGTTCAAGCGGTATTCACAGTGGATGGCGCTGATGATTGGTTTTGTGATCGCGTTGATATTAAATGTCGACTCGATCGAGCTGACGCTATACCTCTGGCGTGAGCCCGCCGTTCGCCAGGCGCTGGCACAGAACGCCTCGACCTTTGAGCTTCCGCAGGAGGACTTGGAAGCCAATCCCGAGGAGGCGCTGCAGAATTTTAGAAATCAGTTTACGGGGCTTACTCTGCCGGTGGGCTGGGGGATTAGCCGCATGGAAGGCTCGGCGTTATCCGAT
>JAICQC010000077.1 GCA_025938055.1 Anaerolineales bacterium
ATCCGGGAAAATAAGAAACGTCAACTCATCGAACCGGGGCAGACTACTGCCCGCCCGGAAATAATTCAGGTTCTTGACAAAATGAAGCTGCCTGCCAGGCTCCCATTCATCGATAATGTAGGGTCCCCATCCCAGCGGCAGTCTCGCCGAAACATCCACTCTCAGAAGGTCCTCAGGCGGGAACTCACCCCAGGCGTGTTGGGGAAGCGGCATCCAGAAGTTGGTGTAATAATCTGGATCGATAAAGCCCGGTTTGCCCCACCACTGGATGCTCTGCTCGTCGGCGGCTTCATAGGTCTCTGTGCGGTCGACCAGGAATTTTGAGCCGGGCGTGGCTTCACTCGAGGCAAGCTCAAACGAATAAATGGAATCGCTGGTGGTCAGTGGCGCGCCGTCAGACCACATCAGCCCCGCCAGGAGAGTAAAGGTTACAACGAGCTGATCCATCTGGACGGTACTGGAACCATCATAGGTGATAGCGCAGTCATCGCTGCGACAGCCACTTGGGCGGATCACTGCCCCGGAGCTGAGCAACACCACATTCCCGTTTGAATCCACAACCTCAGAACCCGCGCTCACACTCACCTGTGTGACCTGTGCGTCGCCATCCTCCAGGCTTGGAATCTTCTCGAGGATGATCGGCTCGTAGCCATACTCCACCACATCCATCGGACCGTCATAGATCGCAGAGAGAACGCTGCGCGCTGCGGAATTGAGGTTGCCATACGGATATAAAGTATTCGGCTCCTCGCCAAGGCAAACGGTTAACGAGCGTATGTCCGGCGTCGGCGTGAAGAGCGGCGTTGGGCTCGGTGTATTCGTCACAAAAGGGGTCACCACTGGCTGCGGCGCGCAGGCAGGCAAAAGCAATGCAAAAATGAACGAAGCAATTAAGGCTTTCCCAAAGTACGTTTTCATGCAACCTCCCTCTAGATTGTAGTCGTATTTCGGGATTTTTTGAGGACGAACAGCAGGAGGAGGATCAGGAGTACGCCCACACCTGCCAGTCCGGTCCAGAGGAAATTAGCGCTTCCTCCCCGGGCCTCAGACGATGCAGGCGTAGCGACAGGAGTCAACAAGATCCCGCGCGAAATCTTTATGTCCGCGGCGTTGGAGGCATTCAATTCGGTGGAGGCGTCCCACAGGTCATTCTCACGCAAAAGGAATGCTGTGACGCGCCAGGCTTCCTCCTCGGTCAGGCTGCCGGGATTCCAATAGGGCATTGCGGCGCGGATATAGGCATTGAGCTGTGCTGCATCGGTGAACTTTGTGAGAGCACTATGTTCGACTACAGCAGGAATCTGGGTTGGGAGCGTGAAGCCAAAGTCGTAAGGACGCTTTCCATGGCAACCTGATTCCCAGCAGTTCGTTTCTTCGGGGGGGTAGGTTTCACGGAACTCGGCGGTCAGTCCCTGTCCCCGGTCGCCGTGACAAGGCATGCAATAGAGCCAGTAATCCTGAGCGCCGTGATCAGCCTGTGAAGGCTCGGCTGGCAGGGTCGGCTCGGCAAGCCGCTCAAAAGGAGAGAGTGTGCTGGCCGGTGTGGATTGCTGAGGCACAGGCGAGGCTGCACCACCGTCGAAAAATAGCCCTGCCGTAAGCAGGGCTATTCCCAGAGCAATTAAACCGGTTCTATATAGAAACCTGGTAAACACAGACTAGGTCTTGCCTCGCATACGCGGGTCGAGCACATCACGCAATGCATCGCCCAGCAGGTTCCATCCCATCACGAACAGCACCAGCGTCACACCCGGGAAGACCACGATGTACCAGTACTGATCGAGACTGATGATCCAGTTGCGGGCAAAGGAGAGCACCTGTCCCCAGTCTGCATAGCCAACCTCGGTCCCAATCCCCAGGAAAGATAAAGCGGCGAAGGAAAGAACGACGTCACCAATCGCCAGGGATGCCAGCACCAGCGTCGGGAAGATGGCATTGGGCAGGATATGTCGGAACAGGATACGGCTGTCCTTCACACCGATCACCCGGGCTGCCATCACATAATCACGCTCTTTGGTGGAGAGGATGTCGCCGCGAATGATACGCGCGTAGCCCATCCACCCGAACGTGATCAACGCCAGGATCGATGGCACAAGACTCCTCCCTATCCTTGGTGTCAGCACAGCCGCCAAGATTAGCGCCGCCAGGATGAATGGCAGCGTCAGGAACACATCCACGATACGCATGATGATGTTATCTACTGCGCCGCCATAATAAGCGGAGACGGAACCGACCACGATGCCGATCAGGAACGTCGAGATCACCACAATCATGCCCGTTTTGAAGGCAGTCCGCACGCCCCAAATCACGCCATAGAATACGTCATACTGTCCCTGGGATGTGCCGAAGAGGTGCACCCATTGATCTGTGCCCATAATGGGCTCCCACCAGAAGGGCAACGGAGGCTGTCGAACTCGCCATTCAGAACCCATGGGTCGGGGGTCAGCGGAAAACCCATCGCGCGGGATCTTATATGGATCATTGGGATTGGACGGCGGTGCAAGCACGGGTGCAAGCAGCGCGACAACCACAAAAAATACGATCAGCGAAAAGCCCAGGATTGCAGCCGGCGTTTTGAACAACCCTGTGACGATTCTATAGTTCTCGGGGCCAAGGAAGCGCTCCAGCCGTCCGATCTTACGCACCGAGACGGAATCAGAAAGTAACGAATTATCACCAGAAGGTATAGTTGCTTGTGTCATGGCACACTTCCTTATGAGAGGCGAACGCGTGGATCGACCACCGCGTACAGCACATCGACAACGACGTTGGCTATGATCAGGATGAATCCATTGAACAGGGCAAAGCCCAGAACGGTGACCACATCTAATGCCCCAGCCGCATCTGCTGCCGCCTTGCCAATCCCCGGATAATCAAAGACGGTCTCCGTGATGACCACACCGCCCATCAAACCGACGACGGTAAAGCCAGCCAGTGTGACCACCGAGATCATCGCATTTGGACGGGCATGCTTGAAGATCACGTCCCGCTCCGGCAGACCCTTGGCACGCGCCGTGGTCACATATTCCTGGCGCAACGTCTCGAGCATCGAGGAACGCGTCACACGCAGGAAGGTGGCCCAGCTTAAGTAGGAAAGGGTCAGAATGGGCAGGATCATGTGTTTGAGTGCATCAAGGAACACATCAAACCGTCCGTTCAGCAAACTGTCAATGGTCAACAGGCTTGTGTATGAGCGGAAGCTCTCCGCATTGACAACTGCCTGCATGGGGGTCGATAGCCTGCCGGGTGGGAACCATTGCAGGTTGGCATAAAAAATCATCAACACCAGCAAACCGAACACAAATGTTGGGAAGGATGTACCGATGATGCTGAACATGCGCCCGGCTTGATCGATGAAACCGTTGTGATGCACGGCGGCTTGCACTCCCAGCCAGATGCCCACCAGAATCACCGGACCCACCGCCCAGAGCGTCAGGTCCAGCGTGTTCGGGAACCGACTGCTTATCAGATCGGCAACAGGCTGAGAACCAACCCGGGAATAACCGAAGTCACCGAAAAGAACCCCACCCACTCGCTCACCTGTACGAGCATCAGTGGTGCCTACGAGCCAGCGCCAATATTGAATATATATAGGCTGATCCAAGCCATATTTCTTGATGATTCCCTCTAAGGCCCTTTCATTCCTGGGAAAATCGGCAACGTATAGAGCCGAACGCTCGACAGGTGATAGTAACTGCAGCATTCCGAAGATCAAGACAGTCACACCAAAGAGCAAAACCGGCACAATCAGTAAACGCCTGATGATATACGTAAGCATTTTACCTGCTCCTGATGATTATGTTATTCGGAAAATGGCGAAGATATGTTCGTCGCATTCCGTAGAACAAAATCATCCATCATATTGAAGAAGATATGGGGAGTGACGCTCTAGCGTCACTCCCCACAAAACTTGTTACGGCAACGATCTATTCTTCGAACATCGTGTAATAGTAGAAGCCACCGTACAGTGAATTCCAGGTAATGCCCTGAACGTAGCGCGGGGTGAATCCATGGCTGGTACCGATCGCCATGATGATGCCGGGAGGATTATCGTATACAAGCTGGTTCAATTGCTTGTAAACTTCATTGCGCGCCTCCGGATCGGTTAACTGTACACCCTCGTTGATTAACGGAGTGAATTGGCTCTGGATCTCTTCAGGAATACTCTGGCGGCCAGCATAGGTCGTTACCAGATAGGGCACATACCAGTTATGCGGATCGGCGTAATCTTCCTGCCAGCCCACGAAGAAGATCGGGGCAAGACGGGCGTTGACCGAGCGCAGGTAAGCCGGCCAGGGCAGCCCGACCGACTCGAGAATAAAGAGCTCATTGACTGTGTTGACGTTTAGAGACAGGAGCTCAGCGATGGTCTGGCGGGTGGTATTGCCCTGGTTGTAGGTACCCTGCATGCGGAAGCCGGTCGTCCAAATATCGCCATCCGGATCTTCACCGGCCGGGATACCGTCTTTGTCGGCGTCAGCGAGCTTGAACTCTTCTTCGCATTTCGCCAGGTCGAAGGTGTAGGTCGGATCGGTCTCGTTATAACCAGGCATGCCGGGGATCGCCAGGCTCTTCGATTGAACGGCCTCACCATTGAAGACGTCGGCGATGTAGGTGTCCCAATCGAAGCAGTAATTGAAGGCTTTGCGGATGTGGACATCGGCGAAGAAATCAGCCGGGATGCCGTTACCATCCAGCTGGCCGGAACCGAGATAGGTATTGCTGTTATCCGGGTTGGCCACATTGAAGTTGAAGAAGGCATCGGAGCGGCTAATTCCGGGTTTGCCGAGCGTGACTCTCAATGGCTTGCTGTCGTCCGTGACTTCGCATTCATAGTCGTAGACATCAGGGTCACCATTCCAGTTGCAGGTCTCACCGACCAGCTCGTCCATCTGTGAGCGGTTTTCGGGATTGACCACAACAAAGTCCGCGTCGCCGGCCTGCATCATGGCAAAGCGGGTGCTCCATTCGTCCACCTGCTGGAGGACGACGCGCTCGAGGCGAGCTGGCTCCTGCCAGTAATTGTCGTTGCGGACCAGAACGATCTCTTCACCGGGGGTCCAGTGATCGAAGACGAAGGGACCGGTGCCATTGGTGATGGCATTGAGCGGGTTGGTCTCGGGTCCAATGGCATACCAATTCTGCCAAGTGGAGCAGTCGCCATCCCAACCGCCATTGGCGGCAACCCAATCCTGATCCAGAGCGGAACCCCAGGGCTGGGCGATAGCAGGAATGAAAGGACCAAACGGTGTAGCCAGGTTCATGGTAACGGTCCCGGCAGCATCATCGGCGACAATGCGGGACTTAACGGCTTCGCAGACGCCTACCAGCAGTTCAGGATCTATGCCCTGCATAGCCTCTACATCATCATAGAGTGCGCCAGGGATCGCGCCAAGTTCATCCTGTGAAATACCGTCAGCAAGAGCTTCCAGTCCGGCGGTCTGAGCTACTTCAACTGCTTCCGCGACATCAATTGTGCCGATGCCGAAGAAGGGTTCGAAGAGCAGGAATTGGGGCGAAGATGTGCCGCCCTGGAGCAAGCCACGCTGGAAGCTGAAGGCGACATCCGAAGGGGTCAGCTCAGCGCCATCATGGAAGGTGACACCCTGGCGGATATGGAAGGTATAGGTCATACCATCCTCAGAAACCTCCCAGGATTCAGCCAAACCAGGCACGAACTTGGTTTCATAGTTACCATCGAAGAACACCAAAGGCTCAAGGACGTTTCCAAGCACCTCACTACCCGCTGTTTCATAATCGTAGGCCGGGTCGAGTGAGTTCGGTTCACCGAAGGAGACCGAAACGAAGGTTGTTGGATCCTTGGATGTGAAACCAGAGGCAGGCTCATCTGTAGCAGCCGGCTCATCTGTAGCAGCCGGCTCATCTGTAGCAGCCGGCTCATCCGTGGTCACAGGAGCCTGGGTGGCAGGTGCTGCGCCGCCGCAGGCTGCCAGGATCATGCTGGCAAGGACCAGCAGACTTAATAAAACAGACAGTTTACGCATATTATTCTTCTCCTCACAGAATTTGAAGGGTTGTCAAATACGTACTCACTTTGGACATAACATAAACGAATTACCTGGAACAATCACCTCCTTTCAAGTGATCCAACTATAAGAACCGTTCCGCAAAAAAACAGGCTACAAAATGACCCGGCCTGATTTCTCGAAATTCAGGGCGCGACTCGGCACAGACTGCCTCTGCAATCGGGCAGCGTGTGCGGAAGCGACAGCCCGATGGCGGGTTGGCAGGCGAGGGCACATCTCCCTTGAGGATGACGCGCTCGCGCATTGCGTCTGCGACAGGATCCGGGATGGGCACAGCCGACAGCAGCGCCTGGGTGTACGGATGGAGCGGTTTCAAATACAACTCATCACGGGTCGCCAGCTCAACAATGACACCCAGGTACATCACCGCCACACGATTGCTAATGTGACGGACCATCGAAAGATCATGGGCGATAAAAAGATACGTCAGGTTGAACTGTTCCTGCAGCTCCTCCAGAAGATTCACCACCTGCGCCTGGATCGAAACATCCAGAGCCGAAATGGGCTCATCACAAATAATGAAGGAAGGCTGCAAAGCCAGAGCGCGCGCCACACCACTGCGCTGGCGCTGACCACCCGAAAACTCATGCGGATAACGGCTTGCAAACGCCGGATTGAGATTTACTATTTTAAGTAAATGCTGAACCCGTTCCTGGATTTCCTTGCCCGTCGCGACGTTGTGCACCATGAGCGGCTCGCCCACGATATCGGCAACGGTCATGCGCGGGTTCAGGCTGGCGTATGGGTCCTGAAAGATCATCTGCATCTTGCGGCGCATTTTGCGAAGGTCCTCACCCTTCAAGTGGACAAGGTCTACACCCTCAAAATGGACCTCTCCAGCCGTTGGGCGGTATAGCTGCAGGATGGTGCGCCCGGTCGTGGACTTGCCACAGCCTGACTCACCCACCAGACCCAGTGTCTCACCGCGCTTGACGTCGAAGCTGATGCCATCCACAGCGCGCACAGCACCCACCTGACGCTGGATAACGCCGCGATAGATTGGAAAATGCATCATCAAATCGTCGACGCGGAGCAGAGTTTCCTTGTTGTTGGCGTTCGTGTCGCTCATCAGCGATGCCTCCCGGTTTTCGTATCTACCCAGCAAGCCGCACGGTGGTTGGGTCCAACTTCCAGCAGCGGAGGATTCTCATTCCAACAATGCTCCAATGCCCACTTGCAGCGCGGCGCAAAGGGACAGGCATTTGGTTTCTGATAGAGAACCGGGGGAGATCCCTCGATAGAAAAAAGCTTGCCACGTTCCGCCTCATCCACACGGGGGAGACTTCCCAGCAAGCCGATCGTATAAGGATGTTCCGGGTTTGCATACAGCTCCCGGACCGGTGACTCTTCGATGATCAGCCCACCATACATCACCAGCACACGTTGTGCAAGACCCGCCACAACCCCGAGATCATGTGTGATCCAGATGACCGCCATGCCCAGCTCTTCGCGCAGACGCTTGACCAGGTCTGTGATCTGTGCCTGGATGGTTACATCCAGCGCGGTGGTCGGTTCATCAGCGATGAGAATCTGCGGGCTGCACGAAAGCGCCATCGCGATCATCACACGCTGGCGCATACCGCCGGAATACTGGTGGGGATAATCGTTCAGGCGATCTTTTGCATTCGGGATACCAACCATAGTGAGAAGTTCAGCCGCGCGCTCACGCGCCTGATTCTTCGTCATGCCAATGTGCAGGATCAGTGGTTCTTCCAACTGACGGCCGATCGTCAGAACAGGATTCAACGAAGTCATTGGATCCTGAAAAATCATGCCGATCTGCGCGCCGCGCACATGGCGTATTTCTTCATTTGACATCTTCAGTAGATCTTGTCCCGAAAAGATGGCTTTCCCCGCTTCGACCTTTCCGGGAGGAGAGGCAATCAACCGCAGAATTGAAAGCATGGTCACACTCTTGCCACACCCGCTTTCCCCCACCACCCCCAACGTTTCACCTTCCGCTAACCCGAATGAGACACCATTGACTGCGTGTACAATCCCTTCTGGAGTTTTGAACGTTGTTTCAAGCCCTTGCACATCAAGAATGAAGTCGGGCATCCGTATGATTCCTTTACACAGTGGAGTAGTAGAACGACAAGTTCTAGAGTGCCAAGCAGACAGAATTATACCTAATTCCCCAAGTGCGTCAACGTTAATACAATTGTAGGTCAATCGTAGGGCGGTCGAATCCCAAAAAACAGTTCTAGAGAACTGTTTTAGACAACTCCATGGGAGGATGCAAAATGTTAGGTTCCTGCCGGATTCTATAAAAACGTTTTTGGCGCTCTTGTTGACATTGTCTTTTCAAAACGGTAGAATGACTTTGTTTCCCCTATCCCCGGAGGACATATGTTAAAAGAATTCAAGGAGTTTGCGATACGCGGCAACGTAATGGACCTGGCAGTTGCCGTGATCATTGGCGCCGCGTTCGGAAAAATTGTTACCTCACTCGTCGATAACATTTTGGCGCCGCTGCTCGGACTCGTGATGGGAGGCATTGATTTCAGCGGACTGAGCACTCAGGTCGGCGGCGCAGTGATCGAGTGGGGTCTGTTCATTCAGGCTATCATTGACTTCATCATTATTGCCTTTGTCATCTTCCTGCTGGTGCGCGCCATCAATCGCCTCAAGAGGGAAGAACCAACCACTCCCACCACCAAAGAATGTCCACACTGTTTCACAACTATTCCACTCAAAGCCGCCCGCTGCCCGAACTGCACTTCGCAACTCTAACGGACTGCTGCACCGGGCGGGTGCTTCGCAAAGATCCGCTCTTGCTTTCTTACATGGAACTCCTCGATAAGCTCAACAAACAACAACTTAACGCAGTAACGGCCGGGAACGGACCCGTTTTAGTGGTGGCAGGTCCCGGCTCTGGTAAGACGCGGGTACTCACCCAACGCATCGCCTATCTCATTGCAGTCGAAGGTGTGCGCCCGTGGCAGATCCTTGCGGTGACGTTTACCAACAAAGCCGCCAAGGAAATGGCGGAACGCGTCAAGCGTCTGCTCCCCGATCAGGCGACCGAGGGCATCATGCTCGGCACCTTCCATTCCATCTGCGCGCGCATCCTGCGCAGGGAGTCGGAGTATTTGCCGATTGGCTCCAACTTCGTTATCTTCGACTCAGACGATCAGGAGCGGGTCGTGAAAGCGGTAATCCGTGAACTGAACATCAATGAAAAGCTATACCGCCCTGCCAGCGTACACGGTGCGATCTCGCGCGCCAAGAACGAATTGATCGGACCCGACCAGTACCCCACCACAACCTATCGCGATGAGATCGTCAAACGTGTATATGTGGATTATCAAAAACGACTCATTGCCAGCAACGCCGTGGACTTTGATGACATCCTCGTATACACCGCGCGCCTGCTCGAGGAGAACCCAGATGTTCGCGATAAATACGCGCAGCGATTCCGTCATGTGCTTGTAGATGAATTTCAGGACACAAACCTCGCGCAATATGCACTCGTAAGCCAGCTCGCTTCTTTTAATAAGAACATTTTTGTCGTGGGAGATCCAGACCAGTCCATTTACGCCTGGCGCGGCGCAGACTGGCGCAACGTCCAGCGCTTCGAGCAGGATTTCCCAGACGCACAAACGATATTCCTCGAGCAGAATTATCGCTCGCGCCAGAACATTCTCAACGCAGCTATGGGCGTGATCGACCGCGCCCAGAACCGCAAGCGCAAGGAACTCTTCACCGACCGCGGCGAAGGCGAGAAAGTATTTTTCTACGAGGCGCCCGATGACTATGCCGAAGCCGCTTTTGTCGTAGATACGATTGCACAACTGGTGGCTTCGCACCAATTCGAGCCGGGCGATTGCGCAGTGATGTATCGTACAAATGCCATGTCGCGTTTGATTGAAGAGGCGTTTCTGCAGGCGCGGCTTCCCTATCGTCTGGTTGGCGCGCAGCGCTTTTATGGTCGCCGTGAGGTCAAGGATGTCATCGCATTCCTGCGCCTTGTTCATAACCCCGCCGACGAAGCCAGCCTGGACCGCATCATCAATGTCCCACCGCGCGGCATCGGGGATAAGACCTTGCTTACGTTGCATAACGTAGCCCGGCAACACAATACGCAGCCTGGCTTTGTGCTTCTCGATCTGGCGCGCGGCGCTGAGTCGCCGTACTGGTCCTCCTTTGCCGGACGCGCATCCATTTCACTTGCAGATTTTGGCGGCATGCTGGCAACCTGGCGAGCCGCCGCTCCGTCCTTAACAACTTCAGAATTGTTCGACCGTGTCATCACCGACCTCAGCTACAAGGAATACATTGACGATGAATCCGAGGAAGGTGCCGACCGCTGGGAAAACGTGGAGGAGTTGCGGCGCCTGGCAGTTGAATATTCCGCGCGTCCACTGGAAGAATTTCTTGAAAACGTGGCGCTCGTCTCTGACCAGGATACGATCGCCGAAGGGAATGTGCCGACGCTCCTGACTCTGCACGCAGCCAAAGGACTCGAGTTCGGCGCGGTCTTTATCGTCGGTCTGGATGATGGCATCCTGCCCCACAGCCGCTCGTTTGACGAGCCCGAGGGGATGGAGGAGGAGAGACGACTCTTCTACGTGGGCATCACGCGCGCCAAGGACAAGCTCTACCTCATCCGCGCCATTCAACGCGGCGGGCGCGGCGCCGCCGAAGAGACCTATCCCTCGCGTTTTCTGGATGACGTGCCAGCCGATTTGTTGATCGGCAGGACGCGTACGGGGCGTTCCATTCATGGGCGTGCGCCGGAGTCTCTCTGGTCTGTTCATACGAGATCTCCATCTGCCTCTGTGATCGAGAGCAAATTCCGCGCCGGGACTCACGTCCGTCACCAGGTCTGGGGCGAAGGCATCGTCCTCGACAGCCGCATCCAGGATGATGACGAGATTGTGGATGTGGTGTTTGAGTCCGTTGGGATCAAGAGGCTTGCCGCCTCGCTCGCCAACCTGACCATCGTAAAGTAAAGCCGGAGAGCAAAGCAGTCTTCGGCTTATTGTTTTGCTCGGGAGAATTTTATGAATTTTCAGTCGCTTCCCAAGGACGCAACATCAATCCTCGCACTCAAATGGAAAGACTATGAACCCTATTATCAGGAACTTGAAGCGCGCCAGTTGAACGAGGAAAACATCCAAACCTGGCTTGACGATTGGTCTACACTCGCTGCGACTGCCGATGAGCAGTACTGGCGTCTTAACATCGCAACAACTGTTAATACAGCAGACAAAGAAAGTGAAGAACTATTCAATAAATATATTGAAGAGATTCAGCCTGAGGTCAAGACCGCTGAGCAGAAACTCAAAGATAAATTACTTGCGAGCAATCTTTCCCCAGTAGGCTTTGAGACTGCCCTGCGCATGATGCAGGCAGAAGCGGACATCTTTACAGAAGAGAACCTGCCATTGCTGGCTGAAGAGCAAAAGCTTGTTACGGAATATAACAAAATAATTGGCTCTCTTACTGCCACCTGGGAAGGTGAAGAGCGAACTCTAACGCAAATGTTCTCTCTCTTATATGAGACGGATCGTTCCGTCCGCCAGCGCGCCTGGGAAGGAATGGAAGCCTGCCTCCTAAAGGAACGACAGAGCATCAATGAACTATGGGAAAGGTTCATGCCCGTACGCTTGAAGATCGCGAAGAACGCCGGTTTGCCGGACTACCGAGCATACATGTGGAAACAGAGATTCCGCTTTGATTACTCTTCGGAAGATTGCAAATCCTTCCACGCCGCGATTGAAGAGGTGGTTGTCCCGGCCGCACAGCGCGTCTATGAGCGACGCAGGCAACGGCTGGGACTCGACACGCTGCGCCCGTGGGATCTACACGTGGACCCACACGGAGCGCCTCCGATTAAGCCCTATGAAACAATTGATGAATTCAAGTCGAAATCCCTCGCTATCTTTGAGCACGTAGATCCCAAATTTGGGGAATATTTCCAGATCATGATGGAGGAAGGTCTACTGGATTTGGAAAGCCGTAAAAATAAGGCTCCAGGCGGATACAGTTTGGGCTTACACGTAGCACACCGCCCATTTGTTTTTATAAACAACACGAACACACCCTGGGACGTGACAACAATGTTACATGAAGGCGGACATGCCTTTCATGAGTTTGAGCGCGCCCATGTCCATTTCTACCAGCGTGGTGAAATCTATTTGCCTGCAGAGTTTGCTGAGGTCGCTTCGATGAGCATGGAACTGATTGCCTCGCCGTATAAGACCAAGGAATATGGTGGCTTTTATACGGAAAGCGAAGCCGCCCGCGCAATGATAGAGCTTCTCGAAGACAACCTCACGATCTGGCCCTATATCGCCTTAGTGGATGCCTTTCAACACTGGGTTTATGAAAATCCCAGGGATGGCTCAAATGCAGCAAAGTGTGAGGAGCAATGGACAGAACTCTGGGACCGTTTTAGGGCTGGCATTGATTATTCAGGATGGGAAGATGAGAAGAAAACCTACTGGCATCGTCAACCTCATCCCTTTGAGGCTCCATTTTATTACATTGAATATGGGCTCGCGATGTTGGGCGCTGTTCAAGTCTGGGCGAACGCACGCAAAGACCAAAAGAAGGCAGTCGCTGACTATCGCAGGGCGTTGGCTCTTGGCGCAACCGTACCTTTGCCCGAGTTGTTTGCAACGGCTGGAGCAAAGTTCGCATTTGATGTGATCACCTTGAAAGAGGCAGTTATCTTAATGGAAGAAGTGATCGGGGAGATGGAAGCAAAACTTTAAGACTGCTCAAGCCGCCGTCCTCGGCGGCGCTTCACTTGTGTAATCCTTCGTTGAGGACGGCGAAGGGAGCATAGCTGAAAAGAGGAAGTATGCAATACGTAAATCTTGGCAAAACAGGAATGAAAGTTTCACGCCTATGCCTGGGCATGATGAGCTTTGGCTCAAAGCAATGGCGCACCTGGGTGCTCGAAGGTGACGAAGCCAAGCCATTTATAAAGCGCGCGCTCGACGCAGGCATCAATTTCTTCGATACTGCCGATGTATACTCCACGGGCGAAAGCGAGCGAATTACCGGCAGAGTATTCAAAGACCTTGGCATCAAACGGGAGAACATTATCCTCGCCACCAAGGTCAACGGACAAATGAGCGATGACATCAACGACCGCGGGCTCTCGCGCAAGCACGTCCTGGACTCTATTGACAAATCCCTGCAGCGCCTGCAAATGGATTATGTGGACCTCTACCAGATCCATCGCTGGGATTATGAAACTCCCATCGAAGAGACGTTGGAAGCGTTGAACGATGTGGTGCGCGCCGGCAAAGCGCGCTACATCGGCGCCTCGTCTATGTTCGCCTGGCAGTTTGCCAAGGCGCTGCATACTTCCGAAACACACGGCTGGGCAAAATTCGTCTCCATGCAGAATCATTACAACCTGGTCTACCGCGAGGAGGAGCGTGAGATGATTCCGCTCTGCGTTGATCAGGGCATCGGGCTCATCCCCTGGAGCCCCATGGCGCGCGGCTTCTTCGCGGGCAACCGCAAACGCGGCGGAGGCGGCGAGACGGCACGCGCCAACAACGATCCGTTCGGGAACAGCTTGTACTTCCGTGATGAGGATTTCACCGTGGCAGAGCGCGCGGCCGAGGTGGCAAAGGATTGCGGCGCCACCGGCTCACAGATCGCCCTGGCATGGATTCTGAGCAAGCCTTATGTCACCGCGCCGATCATTGGCA
>JAICQC010000027.1 GCA_025938055.1 Anaerolineales bacterium
AGTGGTGGGGCGCGTAGTTGTATTCGTTTATTCCCATGCTATTTGTGATGATCTTGCTGGCAACCGGCATTCATTCCTCGGTCGAGCATTTGACGAGCAGTCTAGACGCCGCCCATGCCTTCGTCTTTGGCGGCGGTGTTGGGCTGTATTTGATCGGGACGACTATCTTTCGGCGGGCGTCCGGAATCTCCGGGGTTATCTACCGATATATGGCTGCCATTCTTGCCCTGCTGACCGGATTCATCGGAAGCAGCTTTAACACTGGATTCCAGTTCGTCGCTCTGATCGTCATCCTGATCGGGTTGATTCTCGTCGAAGGGAATTGGGCTCACGCGAAAGAGACTGCCTGGTAAGTTTTGTACATTACTACACCAGATCAAGCAGAGTGTCTCCCTGATATGGAGCCCGCAGGCTTCATATCAGGGAGACTTCATTCATTCAGATTGGCAGCATGCTTTTCGTACTCGATAGTCCCTCAAATTGCATATTATATAAACGCGCGTAGGTGCCCTCCAGCGCCAGTAACTCTTCGTGGGTTCCCTGTTCCTCGATGCCGCGGTCGGTCAGTACAAGGATCCTTTTTGCATTTCGGATCGTGGACAAACGATGCGCGATGACGAACGTTGTGCGGTCCCGGGCGAGTGCCTCCAGAGACTCTTGCACAACCCGCTCGCTTTCATTATCCAACGAACTCGTGGCTTCGTCGAAGATAAGCACAGGCGGATTCTTAAGAAAGACGCGGGCAATACTCAAGCGTTGTTTCTGCCCGCCAGACAGTTTCACGCCGCGCTGACCGATGTCGGTGTTGTATCCATCCGGCAGTGAAATGATGAAATCATGGGCGTTGGCTTTCCTTGCCGCTTCGACGATCTCCTCCTTGCCGGCATACGGTTTGCCGTAGCGGATATTGTCGATCACCGTTCCTGCGAACAGATAGACATCCTGCTGCACCACGCCTACGTTCCTTCGCAAGGAACTCAACGTTATATCCTTGATGTTTATGCCATCGACCAGTATTTCGCCCTCCGTGACCTCGTAGAAGCGGGGAATGAGAGAACATAGTGTGGTCTTGCCTGCGCCGGACGAGCCGACCAGCGCAATGGTCTCTCCGGCGCTTGCCTCGAGCGAGATGTTCCTCAACACATGAGCATGGTCGTCGCGGTAGCGGAAGCCGACGCCTCTGAATTCCACGTTTCCCTGCACGTTCCTGATCTCAATCGCATGAGGGGAATCCTGGATCTCCGGCTCGATCTCCATAATTTCCATAAAGCGTGCGAAGCCGGTGATGCCCTCCTGGAACTGCTCTGTCATGTGTGTCAGCTTCTGGATGGGCTCGATGAAGTTGCCAATGTAGAGCAGGAAGATGATCAGGTCCGCCAGGTCCAGGCGGGTGTTGACGATGTTCGCGCCGCCGTAGACGATCACCGTCAGCATGATGAGCCTGGTGATCACATCGACTCCCTGCCAGATGAATGACTCGTTCTTGTAAATGCTTTTCCGGCTTTCCAGGAAGCGGTTATTTTCGTAGGCAAACTTTTTCGTTTCCGTCTCCTCATTGGTAAACGATTTCACCACGCGGATGCCAGAAAGCGTATCTTCCACCTGGGCGTTGACATCCCCGATGCGTTCCTTGCTCGTTTTGAATGCAACGTTCAACTTTTTCGTGAAGTAGAGCGAGAAGACCGCCAACACGGGCAAAAAGAGGAAGACGGCAACTGTCAACTGGACATTGATGTTGATCAAAACTATGAACGCGCCGACGAACTTGACCGTGTAGATCAGGTAATCTTCCGGGGCGTGATGGTAGAACTCAGCCAGGGAAAACAGGTCATTGGTGATCCGGGACATCAATTGCCCGGTTCGTTGGTCGTCGTAGAATCGGAACGGCAGCTTCTGATAATGGTCGAACAGCTCGCTGCGCATGTCGCTCTCCATCATGGCTCCCATGGCGTGACCGTGGTAGTCTACATAATAGTTACATATCGTATGGAATACGATCAGCAGCAGCATAAGAGCGCCCGTCCGGTAGATCTCGGCAAGCGCGTTCGGCAGTCCGCCTTCCAGGACGGTCTTTGTGATGTAGCGAGTAAGCAAGGGGATGATGAGCGTAATCCCGGCGACGAGAAATGCGCAGATCATCACAGAGAAGAACAAGCCCAGATAGGGTTTGTAGTACGAGAAAAACTTTTTCGTGCGAGAAGACATACGTCTTTGATCTCCATTTGGGTTAAACAAAAAAGCCGCGGAACCACCGCGACCAGGGGATGGGTTTCCATTCGGATGGAAACAAAAAGCCACGGGATGCTATGCAAGGCATACCGTGGCAAAGATTCAATTCAGGTCAACTGGAAATCAAAAACGCAGTACGGATGCACTCACATAACAGAAGTATTCTGTTGAAACCAGCTGACATGTGAGCGCACCTCCTTTCGCCTTCGGCAAAAAATTGATGATCGATGTTTCAGACCATCTGAAACTCACTTTAATGGAATTTTTAGAGTTTGTCAAGTAGGGCGGGTACTTGCGCACTATCCCGCCACTTTTAGAATGCTCGGGTGCATATCAGGCTTTATGGCTGACCTACGTTCGTTCAGGAATTTGGCACTGCCTATTTTTCACTCAATGCCAGCCTGACTGCAAACCCGGCAAGGAGGACTGCGAATGCCTGCTGGAGTCGTTTCACGGCTTTCGATGAATTCATCAAATAGGCGCTGATGCCGCTTGCCAGTATTCCATAAATGGCAAATACGATGAATGTGATACCCATAAACACGGCGCTCAGAATTATCATTTCGATTGTGGGAGATGCTGAGCTGTTAGAGACGAAGAGGGGCAGGAATGCAAAGAAGAAGATCGTCAATTTCGGATTGAGCAAATTGATCGCAACGGCTTTTGCGATGATCTTCGCAACGCTTGTTTCCGTGCTTTTCTTATTGATTTCAAGAGTTCCCGATTCACGCCACATACTCCATGCAAGGTACAGCAAATACATGGCTCCCGCCCACTTCAACAGGGAGAAAACTTGGGCGCTCATATTGAGCAGTGCAGACAAGCCCAAGATGCTTGCCAGGATGTGAGGAACGATGCCGAGCGTACATCCGATGGCGGCAGCGATGCTGGCGCGCCATTTGAGCGTGAGCCCGGTCGTGATCGTATAAACGACCCCAGTGCCGGGGACAAGCACAACCACGAGGGAAGCAAGAAGGAACTCTGTATTAATCATGTTTGGTCTCCATTTTTGCATAACTTCTAAATTCGATGATGTTCCCTTCCGGGTCGGCGAAGTAGAACATGCGCGCCTGCATCCAGGCTGCTGTATCCGACCGCAGGATGCGAATGCCGAGCTGCTCGAGCCGATTCTTTTCGGACTCGAAGTCCTCAGGCGGGACGTTGAAGGCAAGATGGTGAAGTGTGGATTGCTTTACATTGATTCGGGAGGCTCTGTCCCGTTCGATCCACCCTTTGTAGGTTTCCTGGAACAGAGCCATCTTCTGCCCGTCCCGCGCATCGCCAATACCAAGCGAGTAGAAAACACACCGGCCGGAATGGTTATCGAGGTCCTGCACGACCTCCAGCCCAAGCACTTCTTCATAAAATTTCCTCATTACATCGAGGTTGTGGACGCGCAACGAAACCTCTGCAATCCCGGTAATGCATCGGCTCGATTGATTCATAAATTCTCCTTGTTGGCTCTTATAGAATGAATTTTATCCCCAATTTGCTTTGTTGAATCCCGGGCAGATAGAGTGGCGTGAAGATCGGTGTCGTGACTACGACTTACGATTCTTGCGGCTGACCTGATAACAGGCAAGGAGGTTGCCTGAGCCCTGCCATGTACGGGTGTGGATGAGTTTGAGCGATACGGGCGGGCGTCCTTCGAATAGCGGCGTGCCTTCGCCTGCGACCACCGGAAAGAACGTCAGATGAAGTTCGTCCACCAGGTCATGAATCAGCAGGTGATTCCAGAGCGTGCGTCCCGCAAACATAAAGATGTCCCTGCCGGGCTGTTGTTTGAGAGAGGCAATCTCCTTCGGGGCATCCGCCCGCTTGACGATGCGCGTGTTATCCCAGTGTCCCAGTTCATCGGCGGTCAGATGATCGGAGGCGACGACTTTCTCGATGGACGTTATCAGCCCTGCGAATTCCCGTCGGATAGCGCTGGAGTTGGGGTTATCCGGCACGCCTGACCAATACTCTTTGTTGCCCAGAAATGAAGCGCGACCACTCAGCAGCAGTGTATCGGCGGCACGCATCCGTTCGGTATTATAGAAATCGAAGTTCTCGTCACCGTGATATTCTTCGTGGTAGTAGTCAAATATAGAATTGATACTTTTATCCTTTCCTTCGTAGTACCCATCCAATGTGACAAAGTTGCTGACAATTAGTTTACGCACGATGATCCTCCTTCTTGATTTCCTTTTCTTCGTTACTCTCGATTGAATTAGCGCCCAGATTGTGCAGACATCGACCCACGACGAACTTTAGGGCGCTGTATTATGCAGCATCCCTTTCCTTTTGTGACTGGCGTTCCCAGTTGCAGGGATACGAATAGGCGATCATTTCAAAACCAAACTTCTCCAAAATGGGACGGCTCATGGGGCTGGCATCCACGGTGAGATATCGCACCTGGCGGGCTCTGGCTTCCTGTGCTCGCAGTGCCAGTAGAGCCGTATAGAGCCCCTGCTTGCGAAAGCCGATGACAGTCGAACCGCCCCACAGACTGGCAAACTGGCTGTGTTTGGGGAAGTAGGTCCAGGCTGCGCTTGCTGGTTGCCCATCGACATACGCCACATACACGCTCATCTGCTCGGGATACCTGCTGAGTGCCTCGCCGAGGTAATGACCCAGCCAGGAAAAGTCTTCATCCCAGACCTGTTGTTGGACCGCCAGGACCGAAGATAGTTTTTCTGGCTGCGTGATCCGCTGCACATCATGTTGGACGGGTTGCCACAGGATCTCGGGGGTGCCTTCCAGGTCGAGCAACATGATCGCTTCCTCTTCTTCGACGCTAAAACCATGAGACTCAAGCCGTTCCTTCAGGTCCGCCGGACGATCATGGTCGAACACTTTCCATTCGAAGTCCTGCCCGAGGCTTTCAAAATAACTCACCTGCTCGCGGATCGTATCATCGGCATTCCCTTCCGTCAGCTGGCTGTAGATCACTGTCCCTCCGCCTGTGCCGGAGATATTGATATGCCGCACCACGGTCGGCGTGACTTCCCGCCGCATGTCGGGATACTCTACATCTTTTCTTTGGTCCTGATCATAAAGGGAAATCATTTGGGATTTGTTCACGGCACGTACCTCTCACTCGGTCAATTTGGAAAGTGGGAATGAACGCGTGAAATCATTTGACTTATGAAGCAGAAGAACGCTTCAGAAAGTCCAGGGTTCGATCCCATGCCAGATTCGCGGACTCCTGGTCGTATGCATCCGGGCGGTCAGGTTCAAAGAACCAGTGTCCGGCATTGCTGTAATGGTAGAAAGTTACGGGGCAGCCAGCATGCAGCAATGATTGCTCCAATTCATCGACGTTGGATCGCGGCTCAAATTCATCGTTCCCGGCAAAGTGACCAAGGTAGGCGGCTCTTGCACTGCTGAAGTCGCCGCCCCCAGTCCCATAAAAGAGGACGACGGAATGGATGTGTTCGGGATCTGCGGCCGCGAGGTCCAGCGCATAATAAGCACCCAGCGAGAAGCCGATCACTGAAATGCCGCCGTCGGCTCCCCCAACACGTTCGTGGAGAAACCTTGCTGCCTCCGCGATCTCAGCCTTTGCCTGGAGGTGGTTTGAGTCGAGTGCCTGTCCGAGGGTTTCCGCATCGGGGATAGCGTCTGCAACCTTGCCGTGATAGAGGTCTGGGGCAAATGCCACAAAACCAGATTCAGCCAGACGAGTGCAAAATGCCTTGATCGTATCGTTCAACCCCCACCACGCATGCAGGACGAGTACAGCGGGTCCCTTGCCAGTGGGCGGTACGGCGAGAAAGCCCTGAGGTTGAGGATGTGTCATATGGACTCCTTCTCGTGTTTGTTGTAGATTGTGCTCTCACTACTATCTCTTTTTGATCGGCTGGGCAAATGCCATTCCAGCGTCACTTAACGATTTTCTGAGCGTCGGTAAGGACTTGGGACCAACCCCGTGAAGCGCCAGGATTTCTCGTTCGCTGTATTGCGACAGCTGCGAAAGTGTGGAGATACCCGCGTGTTGCAAAGCACCCCGCGCTGGTCCGCCGAGGAGGGAGAGAAAGCCGCTCTCGGGTTTCTCTCCCGCTGCACAAATCGGACAAGTTGGGCAGTCTGAGCTTTTGTAGAACTTATGCCCCTTGTCGCAAATTTTGAGTCGTTTTGCTGGCATATGCCTCCTTCCATGCCCTTGATTTTAGCACGAGTGTTCTACTCTGTTGAGGTGAATCATGCACTTTCCTCTTCAAGTTGTAGAAGACGCCAATTGGCTCTCGCTCTACACCTACCGGCAGGATGGGATACCGCCATTTTGGCAGAAAAAGCTTAAGCGCGATCTAGTAGGAGCGATAATACAATTTGTAATGATACGAAACTTGTATGCCATGATGGCGCGCCAGAAGTTTGGAAGCAAGCTCATCGCCAAACTCTAATCGAACGACCTTTTCCAAATCCTCCCGCCGTTCAAACCGCCACTCACTCGCAATAGACTGTTCGTGAAATCCGTGGTCACGCCAAAACTGCGCAACCTCAGGAGCGGTAGCGCTCTTGTAGTAGGGCGACCGCTGCAGCCACTCCGCAAACGTCCCCTCCACCAGATCGTTGTCAATAATGAACGCCGTTCCTCCGGGCCGCATCACTCGTTCCAGCTCCCGCAGCCCCGGCAGGCAATTCGGGGCGAAGAAGTAGACGAAGCGCGAATGACAGATGTCCACGCTGTGATCACGAAGAGGAATGTATTCGGCAGAGCCCTTGAGGATCGATGAGTTTTGCAGCGCAAGATCAGCGATACGCCGCATGGCAAGCTGGCGCAGGTCATCATCGGGTTCCACCGCGAACACATGCTCCGCCTGATTAAAACGGGCAATGTGAAACCCCGTTCCGGCGCCGAGTTCAAGAACGATTTTACCGGTCCATGGAGCAATGGCTCGCATGGCGCGCTCGATGTGCTGGTCCGGGTCAGCCGCATAGTTTTCTACTTCGTACAGGTCAGGCGCGCTTTGGATATTGGGAGAGGCATGGATACCGGGAAGGTCACGATATGAAGGATGCATAAACTATTTTCTCCTGCCCTTTACTTGGCCAAATCGGTCATTCAAATATTTCACCGCTTTGATACGACTGGATCTACTTGTATGCATGTACAAGATAAGCTTCCATCGGAAATATCAACCCATCATCATCCATGTAGGCATCCAGACTTCTGCTAACCTCCTCGATTAAAGCTGCCGAGGTAGCAGCATCTACTTGACGAACAGGACCAGCAAGAGGCGAACTCGCTACTTGACGCCGTATGAATTCTTCAGGAGATGGAAAACGCACCATAGCGACGTCAAGAAGAACATGTATATTCCGAAACTCCGACCCAGCGATGAGATTACGAACTTTCTCCGCGTCACCGAGGGAAAAGGGTCTCTTCATAATCGCCGCAGCCTCGCTGCTCACGTGGCGCTCCAGGGCTTCCGCCAGGACAGCGAAACCCGGACTGTGTTGAATGGGTCGCCAGACGCTGAGAGCCAGCCGTCCACTGGGCACCAGCATCCGGTGCATTTCCCGGATGGCTTGCGGCTCGGCAAAGTACATTAAGCTTTTCTGGCAAAAGACTACATCGAATATGGTGTCAGGAAGCTGAAGATTGGTTGCGCTGCCCTCTTGCCATTCTATGGGCGTGGTCATCTCCGATGAAGCTTCACGAGCTACTTTCAGCATCTGTGGATTCAAATCAATGCCAACAACCTTTCCCCCTTCACCCACGCGCTGAGCCGCAAGACGCGCTACGATCCCCGTGCCACACGCTACATCCAGCACACGTTCACCCGCCTTCAGCTTTGCTAGCTCGATGAGTTTAACCGCCCAGGGAGCGAAGAGGGCTGGGACCAGATACTTTTCATAGGCTTCCGGTATGCTTCCTCCCAGTTGCCATTTATTCTGTTGACTCATTTTTACCTCATCACTCTTTGGGCATAAGCCAACCCTGGTAGTGGACAATGCGTCCAGTTACCGGATGTTTAATCTCAACATCGAAGTAGAAACGACCCTCTGCTGCATACTCAAAAGCATGTCCCGACGGGGCAAGCCGTAGCGGCAAAGGGATTCCCAGGATGCTCCAGCGGCGCAGTATCAACGATAATCTCTCAGGTTCAGCTACCAGGGCGAAACTAAAACGAAAAAACCCGAATTGTTCAGATAAAAGTCTTTCAGAGAGATCATGACCTTCGGACTGAAAGCTGGAAAACGATTTTCCGGCAAACGTCCGCTGCCAGAGCTCGCCACCCTCTTTTTGTTGAAAAGACACCCGAACGGGTACGTCCTGCCCTGCTTCCGGGAAGCCAAATAATCTTGCTGCCAGACGAGCCAGCAGGTTTTTTCCAGTTTGAACACTGGCAAAGCCCTCAGCTTTCCTGGAGCCATGAAGTTTTGCTACAGGTTCAGGCAGCGAATTCCAGGCATTCCCAAGAAGCCGCTGATAAAGAAGTGCCTGATTGGTATCTTCTGTCCGTTCTCGTTGCCCGGTGTAGATCGTTCGGCTTCTAAAAATGGTTTCATAATCTTCAAGTTCCAGATCCCGCGTTGCGGGTCTTGCGCCGGAAGCGGGCCTTTCACCGGAAAGGCTGCGTTTGACGAGCGCTTCCACTGCCATCGACGGAATAAATGGTCCGTCGTTTCCCTCTGCCAGGAGATGCCAGGACCGTTCAACCTCTTTCCCATGGCTATCGCAGCCTTCGACCAAAACGAACATGCCGCCGCGATGTTCACCCCAACGCACGGTATTGCTCACAAAATGAAACACGGATGCGAACGGCAATAACGAGGGAAGCAGCCGTACGCGCACCAGCCACGCCAGACCGATCAACATCCTGTGCAGTATTTCAGGAACCGGTCCCGCTCCCATCCAGACCGAGTCAAGCTCAGGCCATAGTTCAGGCAGGACCTGCAAATCGGGCACGTCGACCAGAGAGAACAGTGTATTCTTCAGAGGCAGATAGCCGGGAGGACAAATGGTATAGCGCATGGTTTCGGTCAATGCGAAACCGAATGATGGTTGCTTGTTTCGGACAAGCGGCAACCGTTTGCCAGCATACGTTGCAATGGCACGAATGACATTCAGTCCAACACCGGCATACGGAGAAGGCGCGATCCCAGCTTTGATCGTATCGATCTGCGTAAGCCCCCGGGAGAGTCGTCTCACGACAGCCGCCGTTAACACAGGAAAACTACTGACCCCTGACAGAACAATGGTCTCTCGTTGTTTTGCCTGTTCATCAAATTGGCTAATGTTCTTGACGAAACCAGACCCGTCTGCCAGATCCATATAGTCAACGGCATTTGCGATACACGCTTTCACGACTCGATAAGGATCGTCTCCATACGATTGAAATGGACCGCTGGCATCCACAACAAGATCGGGATGAATCTCCCTGATCTGCCTTTCCACCTCCCCGTCGCGATCAAAAAACAAAGGGATTCTTTGTGCTCCAGCAGGCAGCTTTTCACAAAAGGCGGCTGCCTTTTCTTTCGACCTGCCCGCGAGCAGGAGGGTTACTCTTTCGTCATCGGCAAGTAAGTATGCCAGCCGACCTCCGAAAGTACCGTAACCACCCAGGATAAGAATTTTCATGTAAGCTGCTCCACCGGATGAACTCTCCGCGTAATTAATTGTCAACTTGAATAATCATGGTTCGGAGCCGGGTAGCCACCGGGCGGGACGAGACAACGGCGCTGTGACGGAACCAAGTTCAAGCCGTGCAAACTGCCAGAATGGCTGCGACTCCCATCACGACGCTCCCTACGCGCCTTCAATGTAGGACCTCACAAGGATGGCGGGATAACGCCGTCTCCAAAATCGAATTGCAGACCGCTGTCTTTTAGCTTCTTCATAACTACGTCATCCATTTGCTGGCTTTGTTCGGCGCTGAAATGATTGCGCCAGTCACCGATTTCGCCTTTGCGGAAGTGTTTCGGGACATCTGCACGTTGAGGAATCCAGTCAAAATTTGTGGTCTCTTTCGAGGTCATCGATTGGAAACTGCTCAAGCTGACGACGGTTTCAATTAGTTGCGAATCCGCATGAAGGTCCAGAAAGGTGGCAAGCCTGGCGACGCTGCCTGCGTGGTCGTGTTTCATATCCTCGTATTTCATGAATAGAATGCGCTGATCCCTTTGGCTGGCTTGCCACCACGGCAAAATGTGGTCAAAGTATGGACCGAACCCCACGTCGCTATTCAGAAAAAGCTGGAAGTGTTCCTCCCAGGTACCTTCATAACCAAGTTTGCTCTGGTTATGAAAATACGTTGAGATCGCCACGTCCTTGGGATTACGTGCTACATAAATAATCTTTGCCGTTGTGTCACCCAGTGGCGGCATGAGGGGGTGAGGCAGATGACTTGTGAACAGGCGGCGCTGCGGCATAGTCTTCAAAAATTCGATCATGCCATTGGGACGATGAGGTAACGTTTCCAGCCAGGGCACGGCATCTGTCAGTCGTTGCTCACCCTGCTTGCCTTTGTTCACCAGGAGATGCACCATTTGTTCGGTCCAGGTCGTGCCTGAACGTGGATACGTGACCACAAAAATATCGCCATCCTCGACGACGAATTCTTTTTCGATCAGATCCATATCGGCTTGTGAAATAAAGATTGGAAATTTGATCTGCCCGCCGTTGCCGTCTCGTACTACGTTTGATTGCATGGGTGCCATGTCTGGAGACTCCTCTATATGTTGTAGATATTGGGTGCATTTTACTAGAACGGCCTGAAACTTATCCACCAAAGTACAAAGACGTCCGTACAAAATTAATCAAAACACACCTCATCAAGTTCCGGGTCTCTGAAGATTTGCCTGCTGCTTCGTTCTTCGATATTTCCCTCAACAGACACATGTACATCCACTTCGGATATCCAGTGTGGACCACAGCCAAACGTTTGATCATGGAATAAATGGACGAGGTGACCGTCTGTATCGGGGGTGACGTAAGTATCTTCAATCGTGTCAACTTCGTACTCGTAAGCAGGGTCATATTGGAGTCCATAATATGCCGACAGATTTCTAACGGCCAACACATAACTCAGGGATTCATCAGGGGACTCAATAGGCGCAAACAGCTTCCGCAAATCTTCTTCGGTTTTGAGTAATACGAATTCGCCGTTTTGATAAATGATATAGCGGACGTAGCTTCCAAACAAACCGCCGGTATAGTAGAAGAATTGTCCGCTGTCGATTTCCGCTGCCAGGTCTTCTCTTCCCTCGCCGGGTATGTTTTGAATTGCACAAATGACGATCGGATAGGAGGGTTCCAACCCGCCGAGAAAGCTCGACGGCGCCTGGATTTCATCACAGCCAAAATTGGCGAAGAGAGTATCATCGGAAAAGACATCCATGGAGACTGCAAGGTTTGGCGGAGCGTGGTTAATAAATTCTGGCGTACTCTGGCAAGCCGAGAGGAAAATCACTAACCAGATTGCCTGCCATAATTTGGTCTTGGTTTTCATATTTCCTCTTCTTTGCTCTGAAGCGCCCAACGGCTCGCGTTACCCCTGTGGGTGAGACGAAATAACGCCATTTTGACGGAATCATCTCCAAGCCACGCAAACTGCTTGAAAACGCGCAGACTCCCACCAGTCGGGTGCAAGCATTGTTAGGCACCGTTGGTTAAGCCATTCTCATCTATCACTGTGCGAATTGCATCCTTAAATTCCGAGCCAGACTTTATTCCATCAATAATGTGTACATAGGTAAAACTCTTCTGTCTACGGCGGGAACTTTGGTAGCCTGAGACCAAAGTTGTCTTATTGTGTGGACGAAAATCGGCCAATGCTTCCGTGATCCTTGATCGCGGGACGGGTTTTAGAGATGCAACGATATAATGCGATTCCTCTAATATCGGTTTGATGTGATCTGGCAATGGTACATACATAGAACCCCAGGAAAAGTATTGAAGGAGCTGCTTTGATGCCGATGAAGTCACAATTATTCTAACTCCTTGGGATCGTTTCTCATTGAACCTCATGAGAGACTTGTGTAGAGTACGCGCGGTTCCATTTGGAACTGCAATGTCAAATGGAATACCCTGAAAGGAGTGCGACCGCAAAAGATCGAGACTAGTTTTTTCTAGGATCCGGAGTTGTGTGAGCATTGGTAGTCCACTAAATTCGGACCTCTCCGCCTCAAGTTTCAAGCTCTCTCTATTTACTCGTTCCAGTGGTCGAATCACAAGGCGCACTCGGTCAAGAAGCTTGTTCGCGAATATATGATCCGGCTTTCTCCAAGAAATGATATTTTTCATTTGAAGATCAAAATGAACTCGGAAATTGCCATATAAATCATCGTCCCGTGCTCTGAAGTGATCATATTTTGCAATGTAAATAACAGGTTTTGATTGTCCTGCAGCATAACCAGCTTCGTAGTATACGGATGGCCTTGCGTATGTTAAATCCGCAATCGCAAAATCAGCAGAATCTATGAGTTCGAATATTTTCTTGTCGACGTCTTCATTGTGTTTGACTCGATCGACGCGTAGTGGTGTCACAGACAATTTTCTTAATGCTGGAACAATACAATGATCATAAATGTCATCGACATCGTCATGATCAAATGCTGATGCAATGAAACATTTCATCTTTTTCCTGCCTTAGGATTCATTGACTGAGATGCCTAACTATGAGTTATACAGCAAATGCTGTAAAACATCCCTGTGCGGGGTGTTATACAGCGTATGCTGTATAAGAGACTGTGTACAGTATTGTATTATACGACCAGTGTGTCTTATACATGCCGCCCGCAATAAAGGTGCCCCACCTCGTTTCCATCGAAGTCAGCCACTCTAGGCAGGTACCCCCATTGTTCAAAGCCCATTTTCTCCAACAACTTGAGGCTCGCTGTATTGCCTTCTAATACAATGGCAAAGAGATGCCTAATCTCGAGCGCAGGGCAAGCCGCCAGCGTGTGCTCGATCAACGCCGTCCCAACTCCTCGGCGGTGATATACAGGCGCAAGGTAATAACTGATCTCCTTCGTAAATCGCAGTGCCGCACGACCCGGCCGGTAGGGGCTTAGGCTGCACCAGCCTGCCACCTGTCCGTCCACCTCCGCCACAAAGATGGGATGTTCGTCCGAGCGATGTTCCCGGAACCACGTCACTCGATCCTCGACTCGCACCGGCTCTATATCCCCCGTGGATTGCCTCGAGGGAATCGCCTGGTTGTAGATCTCCACGATCGCGGGCAGGTCCTCGATATGAGCCAATCGAATCAGTGTCTTGCTTGCGTTCTTTTTCATCGTGGTTAAGGGAAATACATCCATCCTGGAGCTCGCTAAGCTTTGGGTCCACCCTGACGCCGGGCGAGTGTAACGGCGAGCGGCGCCAGGGAAGCCCTTCGGCAGAAGGACCCGTGCCCACCCCCAAATATAGAAAGGCACTTACTAAAAGGGCACAACGAGGGATGAACGAAGGAGACTTCGTGCAAAAACGGCTTGATTGCCAAAATCGAGTGCCACATATGGCGGTTCAGCTAACAAAAAAGCAAGCCGAAACCCAATCCCGGCGAGAGTCACTGGTCCGTCCGCGAAGACCACTCCACTTCAATTATACAGACCTTTACAGCGGTGGAAACCTACAGTCAGTTTTCAGCAGGGTCGGTTCATCTGTGCCGGGCAATGCTTGGCGTTTGGTAACATATGCCTCCTTGCAAGATTAGGCTTAAGCCCTGATCCGCTCGCCCTTCGGGTCCCACAATGGGGATTGGACGACCGTCGCGCCCATTTGTTCGCCGAAGAATTCGATCTCGAGATGTGTGCCGACCTTTGTACATTCGATTGGCAGGTAGGCATAGACGATGCTTTGCCCCACAGAGTAGCCGTATCCGCCCGAGGAGACCCAGCCCACGATCCGCCCATCTTCTGTTCGAATTGGCTCCTTGCCGAGAGCGATGACGCGGTTGTCGGAAAGAGTCAGGCAGCACAGTTGGCGCGTCAGCCCGGCTTCTTTTTGTTTCTTTAAGGCTTCTCGACCGATGAAGTCGCCCTTATCCAGTTTGACGGCAAAACCGAGACTCGCCTCGTAGGGAGTGTAGTCAGGGCTGATCTCGCCGCTCCAGTAGCGGTAGCCCTTTTCGAGGCGCATGGACTCGATGGCTTTGTACCCGCCCGCGACCATCCCTTCGGTCTCGCCTGCCGCCCAGATGGTATCCCACAAGCGTAGACCATATTCCATGGGGCAGTAGAATTCCCAGCCCAGCTCGCCCACGTAGGTGACGCGCGAGGCGATCACCGGGACGTCCCCGACCGAGATACGTTTGGAGGTCATGTAGGGAAAACCACTATTCGATACATCGTCACTCGTTGTCTTCTCCAGGATGGTCCGCGCTTTCGGTCCCCACAAGCCGATACAGGCATAGGCGGAACCGGTGTCCTCGATGCTCACGGAGCCGTCTTCAGGCATGTTCAGCGACAGCCAGGAGATGTCGTGCTGCCCGAACGCCGTCCCGGTGACGATGAGGAAGCGATCTTCGGCGAGGCGGTTGACGGTGAAGTCGCACTCGATGCCACCGCGATCATTCAGGCATTGGGTGTAAGTGACCGTGCCGACGGGGTGGTCAATGTTGTTGGCGCAGACGCGGTTGAGAAAGGCAAGCGCGCCGGTTCCGCGTACTTCGATCTTGTTAAACGAGGTCTCGTCAAACAGACCAGCCACGGCACGCGTTTGCAGGTGTTCGTAGCCGATGGCGCGCGACCAGTTGTGACGCGCCCAGCCCTGCGGTTCGTGACCATGTGTCGCTTTCTCCTCATAGGGCTGGAACCAGTTCGGTCGTTCCCAGCCGAACTTTTCGCCGAAGGAACAGCCCAGGTCACGCAGCCGATAATAGGTGGGGGAGAGCCGCAGGTTGCGGCGTGAGAGGCGCTCCTCGCCAGGGTAATGAATATCGTAATACTGAGTGTAGGTCTCGATCGTGCGCGCCGCGGCGTACCCAAGGCTATTGTAGTTGGAGCCGAAGCGGCGCACGTCCAGCCGCCACATGTCCCACTCCGGATGACCCTCGACGATCCACTCAGCCATCACCTTGCCAATGCCTCCCGCGCCCGCCAGCCCGTGGGCGCAGAACGCGCACGCCACCCAGAAGCCCTTGACCGACGTGGGACCCAGCAGGTATTCGCCGTCGGGCGTGAAGCCTTCGGGACCGTTGAGCAGTTTCTTGACCTCCACCTTTTCCATGACCGGCACGCGCTTGATGGCATTCTCCATCAGCGGCGTGAAGCGCTCCCAGTCCTCGGGCAGGAGCTTGAATTTTGAATCCCGGGGGAGACCATCCAACCCGTACGTGGCAGGTTGCCGTTCATAGCCGCCCATCACAAATCCGCCCACCTCTTCACGCCAATAGACAAGAAGATCAGGATCGCGCAAAGTCGGGGTCGTGCGATCCACGCCCTCGATAGGCAGGGTCATCAGGTAGAGGTGCGCCATCGGGATGACCGGCAGGCTCAAGCCGACCAGCTTGCCGACCTCGCGTCCCCACAAGCCCGCGGCATTGACGACGATCTCGGTTCGGATCGTGCCCCGGTCTGTCACTACTTCGTGGACGCGTCCGTTCTGTAGATTGATCTTTTCGACATTCGTATTCGTGAAGATGCGCGCCCCGCGGCTCTTCGCCCCGATCGCCAGCGCGTTCGTGAGACCGGTCGGGTCGATGATGCCGTCGTTGGGAGTCCATGCCGCGCCGATCACACCGTCCAGTGACATGAGTGGAAATCTCTCCTGCGCCTCTTTTGGCGAGATCAGTTCCATCTCCACATTGAAGGAGCGCGCCATCCCGACAAGGCGCTTGATCTCCTGCATGCGCTCCGCCGACGAAGCAAGGCGGACACCGCCCACTTCGCGCCAGGAGGTATCCTGCCCGGTTTCCTGTTTGAGGCGACCATACAGTTCCGTGCTGTAATGCATCAGGCGCGTCAGATTGGCATCCGAACGCATCTGCCCGACGAGCCCCGCCGAATGCCAGGTGGAGCCGCTCGTGAGCTCATGCCGCTCGAGGATGATGACGTCTTTCCAGCCCATCAATGTGAGGTGGTAGGCGATACTGCACCCGCCCACGCCGCCCCCGATGATGACAACCTGCGCCTGCTTTGGTAAATCAGCCATGTATGTTTGGTCTCCGTATTTATGATTTATATAGGTCAAGCTTACTGCGCAGCGCCGTGTGGGAAGCGTGACAACTACAATTGATGGCGGGCTGCCCCGCAATGCGGGATCTACGACAAGCCCGCCCTACGCAGTTCTCGTCACACCTGCACCCACCGCACGCTTGCCCCGGACGCAAGTGCCGGGGGGTGCGGTGTTGCGAGCCGGAGGCGAAGCAATCTGACATCATGGTATGGAAGCTGCAAATGCTTTGAGAGATTGCTTCGCCCCACGCTTCGATTGCGTAGCACTCAGCGCGGAAAGGGCTCGCAATGACAGAATAGAGATAAACCTTGCGAAGGTTGGAGCATGTGGAAGTGTCGTTTGCAAAAAACCTTCGCAAGGTTTCGTTCATTGAACATCCTTGAGCCATTGGCTCCAATTTGGGTTTTGAATGCTTAGTTTTAACCGGTCAAAGTGTTTGCGCGCGTACTCACGGAAATCAAAGTCGAGGTCCGAAATACCAATCTGCACCAGTCCCCACATCGCCTCGCGGAAGTCGGACATGATCTTCATGATGTTGAAATGTGCCAGATTCCGGGGGGTCAATTCTCCAAAGTAGCAATCAAGCAATAAGCGGTCTTCCCCGGTTGATAACTCATGATTACTGGAAAAATTTGCCAGGTCAAAGAAGATGTCTCCCATCCCTGCGTATTCCCAGTCGAGGATGTAGAGCTGTTGATCGCCGAGTAGGAAATTGGCATTGACTAGGTCATTGTGACAAGGTTGTTGAGTAAGAGGCTGAGCCAGCAATGCAGCTTCTGCATCTTTCATTTGTGCGATGAGCCAGCTAAAGTTTTCGGGGAATTGGACATTGTAGTGTTGTGCAATATCCGTATAATCGCGCACGACCTGAAAGACATTGAATGTACCGGGGATACTTTGCATGGAGTGGATCTTCTGTAATGCATCCACCACGCGCCGGATATTCTCCGGCTGACGGAGTTTCTCGGGAGGAATGTGGCGCCCGTCGATAAAGCGTGTCACCAGATAGCCTTCTGGACGAATAAAGTAAATAACCTGCGGCGCAATTCCTAACTTGCCAGCAATCTGGTTGGCGCTGTATTCATTCTCCCGGTCAATGCCGAGCATTTCGGTATTCTCACCTGCCAGGCGCAAGTGGAAGGACTCGCCACCCAAATTCACGCGGTAGTTACGGTTGGTGATTCCCCCGTCGAGGGGAGAGACTTTTATGTCTTGAACATCCCTCCACATGGGGACACGAGCTATGGCTTCTTCAACAGTGAGGGTCATAATCCAGTGTTTTTGCGTGATTTGAGATACTATCTATCCTATTTTCTCACATTCTTATATAATCGTTGAGAGGTTGGGGACTAAAGTAGACAGGTAAACATGTACACAGGTATACAAGGAGAAAGGTGTGAGTGAAAAAAAGGCTTTGTATAAGTCGCCAGGGGAGAAGGGGAAGAGGGGCTTTGAAGACTTGGAATGTTACCAACTTGCCCTGGATGTGATGGCGAAAGTACATACTTTTTCCAAGACTTTGCCTTCCGATGAAAAGTATGATCTTTATGCTCGAATCCGGCGCCCTTCTAAGGGCGTAACTGGAAACACTGCCGAAGCGTATGGTCGTTATCATTATCTTGAAAGCCTGCACTATTATTCCATCGCTCGTGGCGAACTGAATGAAACACTCGCCCACTTGATCAATGCACGTGTTCTGAAATATATAGATCAACCCGAATTTGAATCGCTTTACAACCTGATACGACAAACTGAGCAAGGGCTAAACGGCTTTATGGCTTATGTGCGCCGCCAACGTGCGGGCTCTCAAGACTACGAGGATAAAAAAGTACGTGAAAGCCAAGCAGATTATGATGTGACATTCTTTGAAGAGGAGAGCGACTAAGAATGCTGTTGAACCATTTGACCTGTATACCTGTCTACCTGTGTACGTATCTATCGACACCTCCGGTGGCGCCATGAAAGATCAGGCTGAAATTGTCGTGATCGGCGGGGGGATCTATGGCACAAATATCGCGTATCATCTGGCAAAGCTGGGCAAGAAAGATATTATCTTATTGGAAAAAGGCGAGATCGCCAGCGGCGAGTCATCTCATGCGGCGGGTGTAGTGACGCAGTTCGCCACGTCACAGGCGATGATGGAATTCCGCAAGTACAGCATCGAGCTATATAGCAGCCTGGGTTTGTTCAATCATGTCGGAAGTCTACGCGTGGCATCCAGCCCTGAGCAGTTGAAGGAGCTGGAACGAAGTGTTAGTCGCGCCAAAGGAATCGGCATGGACGCGGAAGTCATCTCGCCGGATGAAGCTGTAAGAATCATGCCGCAGATCAGCAAGAAAGATCTATACGGGGCGATGTATCTGCCGCGAGACGGGCATCTCGACCCGTACACCACGACGACTTCCATGGCGCGCTTTGCGCGTGAACTTGGCGTGACGATCTATACCCATACACGCGTCATCGGGATCGAGCTTTCGCCAAAGGGCGAAGTGACCAGGGTGCTCACAGACAAGGGCGCGATCAAGACCTCCACTGTCGTCAATGCAGCCGGTATATGGGGTCCACAGGTGGCGGCATTCGCGGGAGTGCGCTACCCAACAACACCGGTGGATCATCAGCACGTTGCCCTTAAGGCTGTGGAGGGTCATGAATTCGCACATGACACACCCTGTTTGCGTGACCCGGATAATCTTGTCTACATGCGCGAAGAGCAGGGTGGTCTGGTCGTCGGCGGCTATGAGCCGAATCCGTTTGCGCGCTGGATCGATGGCGTGCCCTGGGAGCACGGCAGCAAGTCATTGCCGCCGAACTACGAGCGCTTCGAGATCCTGCTGGAGGGCGCCATCCGCCGCATCCCATTCCTCGAACGGGCGGGGATCATCACGATCGTCTGCCATCCTGGCGCCTTCACACCGGACTGCCAGCCTGTGCTCGGGCCAGTCCCTGGAGCGCGCGGTTTCTGGCTCGCGGCAGGGATGTCGCTCAACGGCTACGGCGGCGCGGGCGGCATGGGCAAGCTCATGGCGGAGTGGATCATCGAAGGCGAGCCGTCAAAGGATGTGTATGCCTACCGCGCCACACGATTTGGCAATTACTATTCCAACCCCAAATATGCCGCACAGCGGACCCGTGAGGGCGTCAAATACTATTATCGCCTGAGGTTCCCGCATGACGAATATGAATGGGCGCGACCGCATAGAGTCAGTCCGCTGCATTATCGCCTGCAGGAGAAGGGCGCAGTCTTCGGTGAAAAGTTCGGCTGGGAGCGCGTCAATTATTTCCAGCCTGGCCAGCAGTGGCGCAGGGCAGGTGAGGACCAGCGGCAATGGGGCTGGACGAAGCCGCCTTTCTTCGAGCGCGTCGGAGAAGAACACAGGGCGACGCGCGAACGGGTCGCGTTGTATGATCTCACTTCCTTTGGGAAGATCGAGGTCAGCGGCAGGGATGTCGCTCAACGGCTACGGCGGCGCGGGC
>JAICQC010000523.1 GCA_025938055.1 Anaerolineales bacterium
AATGATCCAAAGGAGGATCCATGAACAAAGATGTATTTGAAGGCAAGTGGAAACAAATGCGAGGCGAAGCCAAGGTTTGGTGGGGCAAGCTCACCGACGATGACCTGGACAAGGTAGCCGGTCAATTCGATGTCTTCGTTGGCCTGCTCCAGCAGAAATATGGTTATTCCCGCGAGCACGCCGAAGCGGAAATCGAAAAGCAGATGAATGAGTATGAGGCCAAACTCAAGAAGAGTATGCCCACCTCGTAATTCGTCATCAGACCCCTGCCTTTCTCAACTGAGCAGGGCACAGAGCAACAACCAATACACGGGCAGCCGCGTCTTGGAAACATTCAAAAGGAGAAGAAAGAATGAACCTCATCATATATCTTATTGCTGGAGCTTTCGTCGGTTATATCGCCAGCCGGATCATGCGAACAAATTCGCAACAGGGCCTGGTGCTCGATATCGTGGTAGGCGTTGTGGGTGCGTTCCTGGCTGGCACCTTTATCAGTCCCTTATTGGGCGTTGGGACGATCAACGATGCCATCACCCTCCCAACCCTACTGGTAACCCTGCTGGGTTCCGTTGTTCTGCTCGGGATCTACAAAACAGTCGCCCGACGCTAATCGCGGAAGAAGTACCGATGGTTTAGTGAAAGCTTACAAAGTAGATGAGCAGGGGTGGTAACACCTCTGCTCATGCATAACAAGCAGTGCATCCCGCGGGGCGAGGGTGATTCCTCCCCATTATTCGTTATGCTTAGAAAGAGAGGTCAAAATGTCAAACGAAAGAATGACACAAGTTAAATCAGTACAGCAGGAACCCGAACGCGAGCAACGTATTTTCACTTTTAAGGTCACTCAGTTGATCTGGCTATTCCTGGGAATTCTCGAAGCTCTGATCGCACTGCGCATCGGGCTAAAACTGATCGGCGCCAACCCGGAGAGCCCAATTGTGGCTTTGATCTATGGGCTGACCTACCTGTTCCTGTTCCCATTTGAAGGGATGGTCGCAACGCCCTCAGCCGGCAGCATGGTGCTGGAACTTTCCTCCATTTTCGCCATGATCATCTATGCCTTGATCGCGTGGGCTGTGGAAAGAATCGTCTGGGTGCTCTTTTACCGCCCGCGTGGGCCTGTAGTCGGCACCACGCAAACGACGACCAGCGAGCGCCATATCAATCCATAAACATGGGAGGTGAGGAATGGACGGTTCCTTTCGTGAACAAGGGTATGGTACGCAGCAAGCTCCGAAAAGCTTCTTAGCGGGAGCGGGCTCAACAATCCTCGTCAGCCTCATCCATTGGCTGGCAGATCTTATTAGGTTGACGGAAGAAGAGCAGGAGGAAGCAGGTATTTATCTTAATCGCCTGGGAGGCGAATAAATATCGGTAGCCAGCCCTGCGCATGAAATACACAAACCGCAAATCGCGGTCGTGAGTAGTAGTTCTAAAGGAGAACACAAAATGATCCACGCAAATCAAGAGCACAAATACCCCACGAACAATGTGCTGGGCGTTGTCGTCGGCATGCTGATCGGCGGCCTGGCCGGCGCCGCGGCGGCATTATTAATGGCGCCGCAATCCGGGAAAGATACCAGAAGACAGATCCAGGAAAAAAGCATTGAACTGCGCGACCGTACGACAGAATTAGTGGACGATACCATGGAGCAGGTCCGTACGAAAGCGAACAACCTTACAGTAGCTCTAAAAGACCGCGGACAAGCAATGGCAATCGAGCAATTGGACCACGTGTCTGACGCCGCACAAGCCGGCAAAAAGGCGATCCAAAGCTCCTGAACCCTGCATCAAGGAGCATCTGTATGAGATCCAATGGAAATATTAACTTTACTGTTGGCAACCATTCTTGCTAGTCTCATCCTCCCCGGCGCGGCAGGCATTTTCATCACACTTCCATCCGGCCCGAGAATCGGCCGGATGGCGCCAGGGCGGCTGACAAGAAGATTTCCTTGCTTGAATTGATCATCCTGGTGTTGACAATATATTGGTTACGCAGTTTCTTCGGTCAGTCAATCGTTCCCGGCATCCGGCACACAGGGGGATTCATCGACATACTATCCGTCGTTATTGTGATCCTGATTATTATGAAATTCTTGTCATAGTGAACGCACTTGCACCTTCGATCTTCGAACAGTCCTCGCTATTTTCAGCAAAAGCAGGCTGCCTGCAAGGCTTAAGAGTAGAAGCCAGCTAGAACAGTAGATAAAGAGGAGTACATATGGTCTCGGCACAGATACCCAGAATACATTCGAATGAGTCTTCCAGGTGTGAAGAACGCAGTCATGTGATTGATCATCGAAAAAGCCTCAGTCCAATCCAAAAAACGGATGCGACGATAAAAGAATCCATTGACCAGGCATTCTGGAAAGATAATGTTCTACGAGCCATAGAATATTACGAAATCGACATCCATGTAAGAAATGGGATCGCCTACCTAAGCGGACATATTGCGAGCACGACCAGCCAGAATCGGATCAATGACGCCTTGCGAGCTATTCCGGGCTTGCTGGGAATCCAAAACGATCTTGTTTTGGACGACCGGCTCACGAATGAAGTTGCGACAGGGTTGGCAAAATTAGAGCACACCTATAATTGCAAATTTTTTACCGGAGCCTCACATGGGGTGGTTTCGCTGAATGGATTTGTGCGTGATGAATATGTAAAACTACTGGCAGAGAAGTGTGCAGCCAGTAACCCTAACGTCCGTGCGGTGATCAACAACGTTCGTGTTTCAGGGTCCGAGGTAGATTTGCCTGCCCAAACCTTCCTGCAACCCACCATCGGACAGATCGTTTATTTTCTGGACGGGATCTCCGGAGTTGTAAGGCATGTCATTATTAACCCGGACAATCGGCGCGTGGTTGCCATGATCCTCTGGGGAAAATTTGTAGACCAACGACAAGGAATCAATT
>JAICQC010000325.1 GCA_025938055.1 Anaerolineales bacterium
ATTTTTACGATCCGAATTGCTGAGAAAATGGTAACGAACTTACTTTCACAAGCCAGTCCTGATAGGACTCCTATAATCATTATTCAATCGGATCACGGAGCTCGTAATCAAATAATTCATGATAATCAAGAAACATTGTTGCAGAATTATCCAGAAAAATACAAAAGAAATATTCTGTTTGCATTACATATTCCAGGTTATGATACTTCCCAAATCCCAGATAGAGTTGATCCTGTCAATACATTTCCAATCATTTTCAACTATCTATTTGATGCAGGCATTCCATTGATAAAATAGTGTCCCCAATTTGTTCAGTCGAAGAGGTCCTGAGCAATCTCTGTGCATGATGAAAGATGAGATTATTCCTATATCGAATAATCGGAAACAGATTCCCTGTGGAAATAAAAATATAAGGCATATTTGATGTTCTTTCAAAGAAACCGGCTTCGCATCGCGGTCTGGGTGGGGATGCTGCTCTATCTCGTCTTTGCCCATGACCTGTACAATCATTTCTTTTTGCGGACCGGCAAACCGGTCCTGGTCAGCGCGGAACTGCCTAAAAGAACGGATCAAATTCATGCAGGTATCGACAGGTTCGAAGCCACCTTCTACGACGGGCAATATTCCTATGTGATGATCGGCTGGGCTTTTTCGGTGAGGGATCCCGCCATCCCCCCGGAAGCCTATGAACGGCAGGTCATTTTGATCTCAGAGGAAAGGAATTATTTCTTCCCAACCGAAAACCAGCCGCGGGCAGATGTCCAGGAGGTCTACGAGCCTCTTGGACTGGACCTCATCCGGTCCGGTTTTTCGACCATGATCTCCAGGGAGACCATCGTTCCTGGTGTTTACCGGGTGGGCGTGAGTTTTCATAACCCGGAAAACGGATCGACCCGCTATACGAAGCTGGATACCTATCTAATCCGCACTCCCAACCAACTCATCCTGAGCGACTCACCCTCCCTCCCCTAAGCGTTTTGCCTACAGTGGACATTATGAAAACAAGGCTCACACAGAACATCCTGACTACGCTACGACCTTTGATCCTGCCCCTCCTGCTCGCGGTCTTTCCAGTGCTTTTCCTCTACGGGAATAATGTTGCGAAACTATTACTGCCCAGCCTGGGCAGGATGCTCCTTTTGTACGCGGCCGTGGGGCTCCTGGTGTTTGTCATCTATCAGGCTGTGCTTGGAGGTCAGGTGGTCAGGGCGGCAAACGCGGCATTTGTCTTTTTGATCTTCTTTCACGTGTACGGGCTTGCATACAACTTCCTGCGCGACCAGGACTGGTTCCGAGTGGAACATTACACGTTACTGCCCATTTTCCTTTTGTTTGCCATCGAGGCTGCCTGGCTTATCACGAGGGTTAACCCGCAGCGCTTCTGGAATACAGCGCAAGTGATTCTGACTGCGCTGGTGGTTTTCAACCTGATCAAAATCATCCCCGCGGAATTTGCGAAGCAGGAGATCGCTGCACAATCTGCCGCGACCGCGCCGCCCGCAACGAATACGGTGAGCGACGAGGATCATCCCGATATCTATTTTATTATCTTCGATGAATTCGCCGGTTTTGATGTGGCGAAAGAGTACTGGAAGTACCACGAAGTGGATAAGTTTGTGGAGTTTGTCGAATCCAGAGGTTTTTTTGTTGCGGAAGAGAGCCGCAGCCGTTCCACGGTAACGCTACACCTCATGGCAGAGCTGCTGAACTACAAGGAATTCCCGGTCGATGATGAAAATGTCAACCTCTATTACAACGATATTAATCACAGCCGGGTCGTCCGCCAGTTGAGATCCCTGGGGTACACCACAGTAACCTTTGATGAGACGCGCTACTGGTATCAAACGTACACGCCGATGCCTGCCGATCATCCATTTTTCTACGAGGAAGCGAACAAAACGACAGACCTGGGAGCCTTTTTTGATGAGTTCGGCGTGCTTGTTACCGAAAGCACCATGCTGAAGGCATTTGAGCGGTACTACAAACCCATTTCTGCAGAGCCAATCCTCATCGAGCAGCACAGGGAATATGTATCCTTCACAGCGGAGAAGATCGGGGACTTAAGTGAGATCCCCTCCCCAAAATTTGTCTACGTTCACCTGATGATCCCGCACAACCCGTTCATTTTCGATGCGAATGGGAACCGGGTGGACCCTATCTTTTACCAGAACTGGAATTACTACCTCGATCAATATCAATTCACGATCGGCATCATGCAAAGGATGATCGACAATATACTGCAGGATGCAGACCCGCAGCACCCGCCGGTCATTGTCATCCAGTCCGACCACGGCGCGCGCAATGGGTTTGCGTCCTGGCACACAGATGCTGTCACACTGGAGGATTATCCACAGGAGTATGCGAACCACATCCTGAACATCCTGTATTTGCCGGGTTTCGATACCTCCCAGCTACCACAGGATCTCAAGCCAATCAACACCTTCCCGCTCATCTTTAATCATTATTTTCATACAGATATCCCCCTAGTAAAATAGTAAAGTGAAGGTTGTCCGGGTAACATTCAGGCAGCTGGGGTCACCTGTGGTCCCAGCGAAGGAAGGCAAAGAGGGTAAAGGATGAAGCTTTGTGATCAAAAGCCATTAAAAGTTGTTGAGGTATAATCCGGTGCTTGATATACCACGGCGGTTTGCCGCTTTCCGCAAGCATGGAAGTATCTCAATCGCCAGGAGCCTTACGCAATCATGCCGACTGTAAGTGTCATCATTCCTTTCTGCAACGACGAGAAGACTGCCAGGGAATGTATTCAAAGTGTTTTGGGGCAAACCCTTCCGGATTTCGAGATCGTCATTCCAGACGATGGTTCCACAGATCGAATCGTTGACATCGTGCATGGCTTTGGCGATCCTCGTATAAAATTATTCAAGTATTCCAGGAACAACGGCGTCGCGGCGTCTGTGAATCATTGTATCCAGCAGGCGAGTGGCACGTATATTGCCCCGATCAGTTTCGAGGCTGCCTGGCATCCTGAAAAACTTGAGAGGCAGAGCAGGTTTCTGGAGGAACACCCGGACGTGGCAGTTGTTTTTACGCGGGGGACTTTGCCGGAGGCGCGATATGATGGGACCCGTTTCGAGTGGTTAAGATATTTCTTTGAACGGGGGGGTTATCCTGCTATGGCCGGCAGCCTGATCCGCAAAACGTGTTTCAGCGAAGTGGGAATGCTTAATCCGGCTCTTGCCAGCCTGTACGATCTTGATCTGTGGGTGAGGGTTTGCCTTCGATATAACGTAATGAGCCTGGAGGAAAGGCTGGTCCACTCTCACAACAGGGCAGGCGGCCGCGCGGAATCCACACACCATCAGACCAGGTTCGAATACAAGCAGATCCTGCATCATTATCTCCAGATCACGAAACCAGACGAACTGCTTGCCATCTTCCGGGACGCCAGCCAGTATGGGACGGTAACACCTCGAACGATTCCCTACTTCCTTGGGCGGCTTGCCATCGAGACCGGCGTGGACTTCAAAGTGTCCTGGGGACAGGAAACCATCTTTGCCCTTCTTCAGGAGGAACATACTGCCCGGGCATTGGAACAGGACTGCAACTTCACATACGCGGATTTTATTAAACTGACAGGAGAAAGTGACATCGATAGTCAGGAGCAGTTACAGACGCTGCATATCGATCTCACCGGGAAAGACGAGACGATCCTGGCATTGACCACCCAGATGACCAGAATGCGAAACAGCAAAGCCTGGAAGATCGCCTCCCTGCTGCAGCAGATGAGCAGCGTCCTTGCCCCGCCTGACAGTCTACGCGACAGAATCCTGCGACGAGTGGCGCGTGTTTTTTTTCTCCCACTCATCAAGCTCGGAGAAAATAATAAAACCGCGAAAGATCTGGCTGTGATTCAGTCCTCGGGCTTGTTCGATGAGGCATGGTATATGGCGCACAACCCGACTATTGTGGAAACAGGCATCGAGCCGGTCCGTCATTATTTGCTCTACGGCGGCTTCGAAGGACGCGACCCAAGTCCACATTTTTCGAGTGACTGGTATTTGAACACCTATGAGGATGTCCGCCAGACCGGGATCAACCCGCTGGTCCACTTCCTGAAATATGGCATGCTGGAGGGCCGGTCCATGCAGCTGGATCAGCTCGTCAAGGAAGCGCCCGCCACCCAAATGAGCGAGACCGAGCAGAAGGTGCGGATACTTCTCCAGCCGCGCGATCCGGCGCTCGAACAGGCAACTACCGCTGCAAGGCTGCGCGAATTCCTGGCGTCGAGCGAGGAGTTGGAGGTGCCGGTGTGGGAGGAGCCGGTGGTCTCAATCATCTTGCTGTTGCACAACCGCGCTGAGATGTCGCTGCAGTGTTTGCAATCGCTGGCAGAAGGGGCAGGCGAGGTGCCTTTCGAAGTCATCCTCGTGGACAATGCCTCCACAGATGACACCCCCACCCTGCTGGAACGTATTCACAATGCAAAGATCATCCGCAACGCCACCAACACCGGCTTCGGCGGCGGCTGCAACCAGGCTGCCGATCTCGCCTCGGGTAAGTACCTGCTCTTCCTCAACAACGACACTCGCCTCCTCCCCAATTCCATCCAGATCCTGGTGGATACCCTCGAACGCGGAGAGAACATCGGCGCGGTGGGCGGCAAGCTGATCTTCCCGGATGGACGCTTGCAGGAAGCCGGCTCGATCATCTGGCGGGATGGGTCGTGCCTGGGTTATGGTCGTTACGACGAGCCCTTCAAACCCGAGTACTCCTTTGTGCGTGATGTGGATTTCTGTTCGGGTGCTCTGCTGCTCACGCCGCGGGAGTTGTTCCTGAAATCAGGCAAGTTCGATGCGAGGTATGCACCTGCCTACTACGAAGATGCCGATTACTGCCTAACATTGTGGACGAGCGGCTACCGGGTGCTTTTCCAGCCGTTTGCGGCTGCCATCCACTACGAATATGGCAGTTCCGGCTCGGAGCGCGCGCTGGCGATGCAGCGGGAACGCCAGCAGATCTTCGTCCAGAAGTGGGGTGAACAGTTGCACCAGTTTCAATCCCCCGACCCGGCACACATCCTCACGGCTCGCATCCACAGCAGCGATGCCAGACGCATCCTCTTCATCGATGACCGCATCCCCGATTACCGCATCGGACATGGCTATCCCCGCACCTACCGGATGCTGGAGCTGCTGGCAGGGATGGGATACCAGCTGACCTTCCTGCCCCTGCAACTGCCTACCCTCATCCCAGACATCGCCCAGCCCCTCCAAATGCAGGGCATCGAAGTCCTGTATAAAAAAACCGACCAGAAGCCACAGTCGGAAGTTTTATATGATGATCCCAATAGAAGGTTCGATATTCAATCCTTTCTTACATCCCGGGCAGAGTACTACGACGTGGTGTTCGTCAGCCGTCCTCACAACATGCAGGAGCTTGCCAGTCTCCTCAACACACATGC
>JAICQC010000055.1 GCA_025938055.1 Anaerolineales bacterium
CCATGTCATCCCCATAGGCGGTACGGTCGAGGTTCGGGGGCGGGGAGTTGGCGCCATAGCGTGAGTGGATGTAGTGCCGCATCTCGTCCAGGGCGTTCAGCGGGTCATACGGCGCCAGCCAGGAGAATAGTCTCTTCCAGCCTGTCGGGCGCTTGAGGGAGATCTGTTCGGCGGCATTCTCGATCCAGGCGGACAGGTTTTCATTCGTCAGCACTTCGTCCTGGGGCCAATCGGGGTTGGTGCGCATCTCTGCCAGCACCCGCAGGTAGTGGAACTCATCATCGGTCAATTTGTGCGCCTGGGCAAAGCCCGCCACCAGCCGCATCACATGAAAGTCCCGCCGGATCAGCGCCATGATCGTGGGATTGTTGAACGGCTTCAGATGCTCGGGCAGGTTCGCGGCTTTCTGCGCGTATCGCAGCAGGAGGGCTGTGCGGTCGGCTGCGCTATGAAGACCACTGGCTGGCATTTCATCGAGGAACTCGCGCATCCAGTAATAGCTCCACAGCGACAGGTTGAAGAACATGCCGGTCTGCAGAGCAAACTCATCCCAGACCTGCCGCTCCTGGCGTTCGCTTCGCTTGAAATCATCCACAAAGGAGTTAAGCAGCAGGTCCACACCACTCACGAACAAGCAAGCGACAACGCCTTCCAGCAGGATGGTGCGCAGCCAGCCGGATTCGTCAATGGCAAAAGACTGTAGTACAGAAACGCCGCCGATCACGGCTAAGACAAAGATGACAACTTCGATGGGCTTGTAGCTCAGAAAGGATCTCTTTTGAGGCAGGCGGGTGGTAATACTGACCAATGCGAATGCCAGGGCGCTCACCCCCGCTGAAATGCGCCAATCCAGTGACAGACCCCGTTCATAATAGGATTGCGCCAGGACGATCACACCGAAAAGGGCTGCGCCCACGGTAAAGATCCATCGTACCGGTTCTGCATAACTTCTCAGGGGATCAATAAATTTCATGATTGCTCTCCGGCTCGCTGCATTTTGTTGTAAAGATTGCCGTCTCCTTCTATAAGAATACGGGAATATGCCGAAGATTGCAATCCGCCCTGAGTGGGAGGCGGGAATTTGCCATGAATTTGTATGTATTCAACTGGATTTATGGCAGTCTGAACCGGCAAACCCACATTGAGCAATAAAACAGCCGACCCATCGTACCGGGTCGGCTGTTCTGATTCTGGTTGAGTGGGCTTATGCCCTGCCGAAGATGGCAGCCATTTTATCGAGGCACTGCTCCAAACCGACTTGCGAAAGATCGCGTGCCTCTTCCAGGGTGTACCCATACTCGGTGACCGTTATCTCCGTTTGATTTCCACCTACTTTCCTGAACGTGACCACGTGTCGCACCTGCCGCGGAACCCCGGCGGTATGCCAGCCTGAGCAGGGTCTAGGTTCGCACGGTCTTTGTCTGTAAAGCGCATGACGAACTCGATGAGATGGTCTGGCTCGATCCTGCTATATGTCCAGGTGTTGTAGAGCTCCATGCCGCCGTACTCCTGCGGAGCGCGCATACAGACGAGTGACGTGCCGCCCTCCCGGAAGTCCATATCGGCAAGGGGACAGGTGAAGCCGGCGGGTCCCCACCACTGCTTCACGTAGGACGGCTCAGACCAGGCTCTCCAGACTTCATGAACCGGAGCGTCAAAGCTGCGGGTTACAACCACATTAAAGGTTTGGTCATCCCTGCTCATAAGCCTGCCGCAATCCCTGAATGTCGATCTTGTTCATGGTCAGCATTGCCTGCAAGACTCTGCCTGCCTTCTCACGGTCCGGGTCTCCCAGCAGCTCACCGAGCGCTGTGGGGATGATCTGCCACGAGAGTCCATACTTGTCCTTGAGCCAGCCGCACCGGCTCTCTTCGCCGCCATCAGCGGTAAGTTTCGTCCACAACTCGTCCACTTCCTCCTGGGTGTTGCAGCTGACGAAGAATGAAACAGCTTCGTTGAACTTGAACTGCGGACCTGCATTCAATCCGATGAATTCCTGTCCCTCCAACTCAAAGTTCACCGTCTGGGCGATTCCATTGGGTCCCGGGGTAACACCCAGCACCCTGGAATTCTTGAAGATGGAGACGTAGAGGTTCATCGCCTCCTCCGCCTGGGTATCAAACCACAGGAATGGCGTGATCTTTTTCATTTTGTTTTTCTCCTTTGACGTCTAACGGGTATTGACTAGAACCTCTATATCATATCCCGATGGAAGGAGATTGTCTTGTATATTTTGGCAATCCTGCGGCTGGCTGTTACGAACGATCTGTGCAGGCGTATACCCCACGAACTGCTTCAGCGCCCGGGTGAGATGCGGCTGGTCAAAGTAGCCTGCCTCGAAGACCGTGTCGAGGATCGGGACGCCCTGGCGCAGGAGAGCTGCAGCTCTCTGGGCGCGCTCGAATTGCCGTATGTGCTTCTGCGTCTGCCCGGTCGCCCGCAGGAACCGGTGCCGCAGCGTACGGGCTGAGATGTCGGGGAGTTCGTCCTGTAACGCGGCGCTGACCACGGGATCGCGCACTAGGTCATCATCCCGCACGAGGCGGTCTATGAATGCTTCTACATTTTCAAAATCAGGGAATTGTCGCACGGCGCCCTTGAACCAGAAGCGCATGCCTGAGGCATCCGCCAGGGCCTGCTCTCCGTCCCGAACCTCGCGGGTCGGCAGATGAGGTATGAATGTCCCCAGCTTGAATTTGATCCACAGGATCTCGGCGCCCCCACCCCAGGTTGCCATTCCTGAGGACGTATGCGGTCCCACGACCAGGGAGCGTGCCCCGCCAGGGTGTTTGACAAAAACCATATGCCAGTTGATTTCTGCCGGGCGGATAGTCGAGCCCACGCTCAACGTCCAGCCGCGCATTACCCTCTCCACATACGGCGAATCGGATAACCGGTCCTCGGAAATAATGGTCATGGCTCTTCTTTTGGTTTAAAGTTTTAGGTTGAAGGTTTCAAGTGAACTGCTGAAAGGAAATCATCGTGGCTCACATATTTAAGCACATTTGTTCTAATCCGGCAAGAGACAAAAGCCTCGCGGCGCGAGGCTTTAAGCATTGTTTCGATTGTAGGCAATAAGGAGAATAGAGACAGATTACTGCCTGATGGGAAGAAACCCTTCCACGGACCGAGTATCACCAAACGAAGTGATACGCTGGAGTTCTGCCTGGGCAGGGGTGGAGTTCGGGTTGAGGGTGGCGGCTCTTTGCAGGTCTTCAATTGCCCCATTCCGATCACCGAGAGCCTCCTTCGCCATGCCGCGCCAGTAATAGGTCTCTTCGAGAACAGGCTTGTCGATGTTGACCAGTGTTGTCTCTGCCAGGTTGATCACGTCCTGATAGCGCCCGGTATGATAGTACGCCGCGTACGGACCGTCCAGGTACCACAACAAACGCCAGGGACGTTCCTCCAGCGGCAGGGCAGCATACAGAGTAAAGGCAGTGTCATATGCCTGCGCGGCTCCGGCATAATCCTGCAAGTGCAGCAGGCTTGCCCCACGATTGAACCAGGCGAAGAATTGTTCGCGCCCGGTCAGGCTGTTCGCCTCCGCCAATGCCCGCTCGCCAGTCAGTTGGAAGTTCTGTTGGGGATCGCTATGCAAGCCCAGCACCGAGTGCACGTCCTCCGCCCGCTCCGCAGGGAAGACCACTACATAGGCGAAGTTGAAGTGCCGCCAGAACTGGGCGATCACCTCATACGGCACACCATATGCCTGTGGAGGACCCTCATACGAATCATAGACCAGGAATTGCGAGTTGGTATCGTCGTAACCGCTGACGATCTGGTAGTGCCCGAGCCAGGAATCATCATGTGGGTCCAAGCCTTTTTCGATCAACACCGGGAAGCCTGCTGCGACCAGCCGCTTTAATAGGTCGAGATCGCCGCCCACGCGCCACAGTGCATCATACTCCGTATAGTTTTCCACAAAGTCAACGATCTCAAACGGGTTGACGTTCTTGTCATCTGCCTCATAGCTTGGGCGCAGATAGGCGCGCGTCTGGAACTGGTCGCCTGTCCATCCCCAGTAGGACATCACCATCGAGAGGCTGGCAGGCGCGCAGTTGTTGAACTGCTGGTACTCGTGACGAATACCGCTCAGAGAGGCGCTTGCCGGGATCAGGGTCGGCGTCAGGCTGGGAAGGGGGGAGGGAGAGGGTGTAGCGGTCAGACCGAGGGACGGAGTGGAGGTCGGCGTAGGAGCTATCGCCGTCAGCGTTGCGCCAACGATGGCGTCCACCTGTTCCTGAGGAGTAAAGACCACCTCCTCAGGAGGGTTAATAAAGCGCCTGATCTGCACGACCACACCGTCCACGCGGCGAGAAAGCCGTTCGTGGATCGGCGGGAGGTTGTAGATCACAGTGGCGAGAAGGCACAGGGCGACGAGCCCTGTAATGGAAATGAGTAGATATTTTCTATACACAGAGGGGATTATACATTCAGGTTACATCGTGCATCTGCGTATAGGCAAATTATTATGATGTCATTTGGAGTGAATTTACTTTACAGCAGCTTTTTCAAGCAGGGAATGGATTTCAAAGGTTGCGTCTGAAAGGGGGATTTCTTCTACCATTGCCCATTCCTGGCACAACACAGATTGCGTTGCCTCCAGAAAGGCCGCGATCGTCCCGTGAATTGGCTTGTGTGCCACAAAGGCAGCTAAATCCCGAACCACTTCACAGTGGGCAGTGATCGTTCCCTGCCTGAGGTGCGCCACCAACTCAGACTGGCGGACGCGCCCATCCTCCGTCAGAGGCAGTGGCTGGGATTCCAGGATTTTGCGACAATGAGAAATCTCCTTTTTTTCAGCCAGTTTGCGCACACCCGAGTTTGACTGATCAACTGGCACCCAGACGGTACTGCCTCCAGGAATGGAAATCTCGTAATATTGCCGGATGACCCCGCGCTCAAATTCTCTTTCGTCTAATTTGACTACATGCCCCACGCCATGCTGAGGATGAACAACCGTTTCACCGATCTCAAACATCGTGTGCGCCACGGCTCTAATAGCGCCGCCGCTGACTATTGTTACGACTGCCATGCTTCTGGTTTTGGTTGAAGCCGCCCCGCTCTTCACGCGGACGAGCGACACTGACCGTCAGCTGGCGCTGGTCCAGGGTATATCCGTTGAACAGGCTGATGGCTTTTTGCACTTCACTAGGCGAACCCATTTCTACGAAGGCAAATCCTTTCGATCGCTGCGTCCCGGGTTCTTTGATCAATGCTACTGAGGTAACATTTCCGGCTTGCATAAACAGTTCACGCAGATTCTGTTCAGTGGTTTCATAGGATAGGTTTCCGACATACAATTTTGCTTCCATTCCAGACTCCTTTAGCGCCGAGAGGGATTAAGGAAAAGCCGCCAACCCGATAGAGGGTTGACGGCTAGATGAGCACACTCGACCTTTTATAAGATAACCTGATTATATCACACCGAACAATGCTCTTCCTTAAGTGAAAACAATGAATATTTTCTTTACGCAGACAGGATTATGCATTCAGGTTATCACATACATCTGTGCATCTTAAGTTTATGAATGAGTGGCACCTTCCATGGCATGGATGCTTTGACTCGCGCGATTGGCGAAGAGTGCGATCAGCGTGAAAATGATGGCGCCCGAGTAGGTACCAATGTAAACCAGCCCACCCGGCTGCGTCTGGAAGTTGAACAGATGCAGGTATAGAAGAGCCGGGATTAGCAGCAATATGGAGCCAACAGTCGCAAAGGGAATCAAGAAATGGAATGTTGATAACCTGCGCTCAAATATCCCGAATATATCTCCAAGCGTGATGGCAAAGTAAAATGCGCCAAAGCCGCGTGCGGTCAGAGGAGATAATTCGCCCGGCCAAATCTTCCCGCCTGTGGCAGTGCCAATCAGCAACGGCAGGGAGATATAGAGTGCGAAAGCGATAAAAATGAATAGGAAAATGCGTTGCCAGAACGGGACCTGTGGACCATCACCCGCAGTAGAGGGTCGGTTCCGTCTCCAATCGAGGATGCCTAGAACAGCGACGATACTCCCAACCGCGAGTGTGAATATATAAAGCCAGGCGATCCATCCATCCAGCTGCAGTGTAGACCAGTACGCGATCAGCAAAAAAGTTTCCAGCAGGCTGAATGCCCATACGAAGATCATACCCATATAGATCAATGACCAACGCCAATCGCGCGCGCTCTGCCAGGCGACAAAAGCCGTACCGAGATACCAGGCGCCAATCGTCATCGCCACAAAGGGACTTACGCTCCACAAGAAGTTTTCCGCCGCCCATCCGGGAACAAGAAAAAGAGGCAAGCCTAATAAAGTATAGAGGCCAGCTACCAGGTAGGTCAATTGTCGAGATGTAGGTGAGAGCGTTTCAGGATTTTGCTTGTGTTTCATGATCAGACTCCTTTCTTTTATCCTCAAACTAAACATATAACCTTGCGATCTATTTTCTCCCTTCAGAATAAGAAAGTTAATAGATGTCCAGTCGCGAACCAAATGAGTGATATAGAAATGGATCGAAGATCTATGGCAGTGGCTGCGGCTCGCCGTAGATGAAATTGTCCATCACGGCTACATCCGCATCAGCACTGTCATTCGGGCCCAGGGCGGCGGTGCCATAGCGAATTTGCACGCGAAAGACCACCGGCTCGGGAAAAATCACTCCCAGGAAAGACAAGCCCGCGTCCTGTAAGGGGGTTTCAAACGTCCCAAGTGAATTGCCGTCCCTGTCGAAATACTCGAACGCTGTATGGTCCGTGTCCACATCGGTATAGACCGCGCCGAAACCGCGGACGGCAGCCTGTGTGTTCGTGCCGGGAATAAAGAAAGTCAGGTCGACAACGTTGCTGCCCAGCGGTGAGAAGAGTCGTTCCTCGCTGAACGTTTTGAATGTGTAACTCGGATTGAGGTTGGTGAAGTAGGGGGCTGTGCCTGTGGGGTTGTCACGATCTGCACTGACTTGAACGCCCTCGCCTGGCGTGCTGAAGAATGCCCCACGGGCTCTGGGTGCTTCAGGAGCATTAAAGAAATCGGATGGCATAAAGTTCGGGGCAGCCAATTCATCAGGGACTCCATCCCAGTTAAGTTCGCGGTAACCGGAGGGACCCTTGCTGCCCGGCTCGGCACCGTTGTCGGCGCCCAACAAGCTGCGGTATTGATCTACGACCGCTGTAATATCGCCGGCGCCGCTAATGACCGTCGGCGTCACACCCTGCTCGGAAGTGGATTCCGTCGAGGGCAGCGGGCTGCCGCAGGCTGTCAGTAATATGGCAAGAACCAACAGCTTTAACATGGACAAGAGAGATTGTTTGTGTTTCATGGTTTAAACTCCTATTGATAAACTACTCAACGTATAGATCCAGATTGCCTGCTGTCCAAAACTTGATGCAAAACTGCCAGGAGTCCCGTCCAGCCCAATCCCTTTTCCACAAAGGCATCACAGCCTGCCTGCCTGCCGCGTTCCCGGGAGAAGTCGTCGCTGTGGATGGAGAGCAGCACCACCAGCGGTGGATGCGGCAGCGCTTTCAACTCACGTGTGACATGAAAGCCATCCAGGTCGGGCAATTCGATATCCAGAATCACCAGATCAGGTTGGAATTGGCGCGCCTGGTGAATTGCTTCTGTTCCTTCAGCCGCCTCGCCTACTACTGTCATGTCAGGTTCATCCAGCAACAGCCAGCCCAGGCTCTCTCGTACAGACGGGGCATCGTCAACAAGCAGGATGCGGTGGGGTGAGGTCATAGATAGGAATCATGTCATTGCGAGGGCGTTCTTCCCGACACCTGCGTCCGCGGCTCCAAATGACATGTGTTATGGCTGTGCGGTTCCCACGCTCAGCGCGCCGATAACGATCTGTGAAGCCGAAGATGCCGGGTCACCCTCCGTCCAAGCCATGATCAACGCGTTATCAGACGCCGCGGCGGCGAGGCCCGAATCATTGACATCCAAATTAAGATTGAAGCCGCTTGATGGAGTATCCAGTGCCCAGGTGCCGGTTTGAGGATCAGAAGCCAGGTGACGAACCTGGACTTTGAATTTGCCGGTGCCATCATCTTCCAACCAGGCGACATACGGAACGTTCCCCACAAACGTGATGATGGGTTGGCGCGCATCCTGATTCGGGTCCACGTTCAGGCTGGCGCCCACTTGCAGAAAGCTATTGCGCGAGGCAGTATCGAGCCGGGAGACAAAGATCTGCCATTTGCCATTCTGACCGATCTCGGGCCATGCGATCCAGGGGACAGCGCTTTCACCCGGCGTCAGGCTGCCAGCAGCCATCGAGGCATCCTTGGCGTCCTGTAATGGGTTGATGTTCAAGGAGCAAGTTGTCTCATCATTTGGTTGGCAGGCTGGAACGTTGATCCACGTGAAGCCGCCGGGCGCGTTGGCGTCTGCCACGCCGCGCGCCGTGAAGATGCGGCTGGGACGGCCGCCGCCTTCCTCATGCCACGTCACCCAGGGGACAGCATTGCTGGTTTCGGCAAAGACACCAGTCGGGTGAAAGGAACTGCGGAACGGGTCGACATTCAGGGTAGGTTCGCTGGCTTTGAGCAGGCCGACAGGCTCCCAGCGGAATCCGCCGATCACCTCCGGGTCGCCACTGTCATCCTTGACACCTTTGCTCACAAAGATTTGTGTCGCGTTCGAGTTGATGGAGGGTTCCTCCCAGGCTACCCACGGAACGGGAGGGCTGGTGGGATCACCCGAGCCGGAGAAAATGAACGGGTTCGAGGCGTTGCGGTTGGTCTGGAGGTTCAGGCTGGCTTCTCCGCCGCCGCGATCCTGCCCGGCTTGCTGCCACAAACCGGTTTCAGCGATGAAGCGGCTGGCAAAGACCTGTGAAACATCGTTGAAGCCGGGGCTTGGTTCGACCCAGGCGACCCAGGGGACAGACTCGGTCTCACCGGAGAGAGTAATGGTAGGGAAATCGCCGATCACGTTTGTATGAATATTCAACGAGGCTCCACGTGCCTGGAACGACTCGCCCTCGAACTCGCTGGAGAAGATCTGGCGCACTCCTCCAGAGGTGTTCTCTGCCCAGACGGTCCACAATCCAGAAGTATCGGTGCTGGCTGGATTCACGATCAGGGATGTGTTCTGCGCGGCTTGTGCAGCATCTCGATTAAGTACGCCCAGCAGGGTGAAGGTCCCCCCTTCAGGCGCAGCGGCTGTTGGCTCTGTGGTTGCCTCTGCTGGGGCTGTTGCCGTTTCCTCCGCTGCGGTGGCTTGCGCTTCGGCAGTTGGCGAGGCTGCACCTTCTGCAGGCGGCGCAGCAGGTTCGGTGGCTGCTGGGGGGGCTCCGCCGCAGGCGGAGAGAAACAGAATCATCAAGATCAATAGTGAAGCAAGTTTTTTCATCTTCGTTTTCCTTCCAATTGGGGACATCTCGAAGGGTAACAAATCATAACTATCGTATGGGTTGGGGAGAAGGGTCTGTCCATTCGACCGGGTCGGTGTTTGCATTTAGCCAACCTATAGGTAGGCTGGTGGCAGCGGTCAGTTGAGTTCCAATTCTCCTCCCGCCGCGCAGTTCGTTATTTGCCAACACGATCCAGCCGTTGATCGTCTCGACGCCATCAATCGTCTCGATATAGCGATACAGCCCGGCAGGTTCGTCCACTCGCTCCGCCTGGAAGGTCAGCGCGGTGCCGTCGCAGAAAAACGCCATTAGTTGTTCCCCGTTCGTGACCAGCCCAATGAAGGCGTTGCTGCCTCCACCTGCCCGGCGTAATTGCCGCTGATGGATTGTGCCTGCCCACCGCAGGCGGTGAGGAGTAGGATGAACAGAATTACAAGAGATAAAGATTTTTTCATTACTGGGTTCCTTGTCATTACCTGTCATTGCGAGCCACACAGCGGCTCGCAATGACATAAGTTATGGACTAATCGGTTCGGTCTGTGTGTCAATGGAAATCAGGAATTGCACGACCGCGGCGCGGGCTTCAGGGCTGGCGAGCACATCCACACCGCCTGCATTTCGGTGCGCTTCGTTCTCCAGCACACATTCCAGTGTCAGGCAGGCGCCGTTATGCAGATAAGGCGGGAAAGCATGGATGCTGAGCAGCGAGGGCGGGTTATAGCCAAGCGAACCCAGCGCCTGCTGATTCGCAGCCGTCCGTTCGATCGGGTTTGCAAGATCAAGCGTGCCCACCTGATGCAGGAAGCGCGCCAGTTGTCCCGCAGGTGGTTCGGGGTCAACACCCGCAGTAAGCGTTTCGGGGAAGGGTGAGACCCGTGCAAAATCAACCTGGGATGTGGACCATTTGGCGCCGCCATGACAGACTTGGCAATTGGCTTCGATAAAGAGCTCGCGCCCGAGGACGATCTGCTGTCCTAATTCGCTGCCGGGGTCCACGCCCCGGTAGGGGGAAACCGGCGAGGCGATGCGGGACTGCGTCCATGCGACAATGGCATCCCAGGCAGGAATCCCATTGACGTGCAGCTGGGTACGCGCGGCGCTTGGCGGATCGAAGGCTTTGACGTTCGGGTCCGGATCCGTGGTCCCTTCGAGGACGATCAATCCCTGCCCGCCGGATGTCCCGCGGATGTTCAATTCGAAATCTTCAAGTTCATCGAAGATGGCAGAGTAGTTCAGTACGCGTTGATCGCCGGTTGGATTACTGGGGCTGAACGTCCCATTGAGCGGAATGCTCTTGCGCGGACCCGCCCCGAATGCCCAGACCACACCGTCGCTCAAGCCATCCGGGTGACAGCTCGCGCAAGCCTGCCAGCCTTCGTTCGACATGCGCTCTGCCACGCCTTCGTCAAACTCGCCGCGCGAGGAATGGAAGAGTTCATTCCCCAGCAGGAACTTTTCGCCGTCCGAGCCCGGCTCCGGCAGATCGGCGGATTGTATGCGGGCAATCTCAATCTCCGGTGAGACGGTCAGGTCGATCACAGACACATCTTTGGAGATGGTATTCATCACGTAGGCGCGTGTGTCGGCATTGTTGACCACAATACCGCGCGGGTTCTTGCCCACGTCGATCAACGCGACCCGGGTCGTATCTCCCTCGGCAGGAACACTGACCACGCTGGGTATACCGCTGTCGTCGAGAGTGATCTTCACCAGCACATCACTCGCCGCAGAGACGACGTATCCGTCGTTGCTGCCGTGCTTAAAGGCGATCGCCCACGGGTTCGCCACAAAGAGCTTGGGAGTGAATGTTTGTCTCCTGACTGCATCATGCAGATTGATCGTGCCCCCGGCAAGCTCCGCTTTCCCCGCGACATCAAACACGGAGAGGAAAGCCTGCGTATCCACGTTGAAGCGCACGGGACCCTCCGGCGAGGCAGCCACGTTTGGCAGGTAGCCGCGTCCATTTTTCAGGACGATTGCCTGGAGCTGGTTGGGGTAAGCAAATGTGGGGTCAGCCTCGGTGCCGCCGAAAGCAGTGCGGTTCGCTGTAAAACCAGTATCATGCGCAGACAGGGTGATCACGCCCTGGATCTGTGCATCATCCGTTGTGGACAGCACGAAGACCTTGCCCTCGCTGCCCTGATCCAGCCCCGGACCGCCGGAGGCAGTGGGCTGTGAGAGGAACTGAGTGATGTACACGAACTGCTGCCCCTGCCCCCCATTATTGTTGGTGATCGCCACGCCGCGCGGCTGGATCCCCGGAATGGCAATTGTGGCGGCAACGGTGTTGCTGGCAGTATCGATTACAGAGACGCTATTCGAAGCCGAATTTGCCACATACGCTCGCGTACCATCGGGCGTCAGCGCGATCCCATAGGGCTCCCCGCCCACTGCAATATCCTGCGTCTTTTGGTTTACTGCCAGATCAATCACGGAAACGGTTGCGCTGGCCTGGTTGGTCACATACGCAAAGCGCTTGTTTGGTGTGATCGCGACGCTGCGCGGCTCGTCGCCCACTTCGATTTCAGCAATCTTTGTGTTGGCATTTCCTGCCACATTGAGAACGCTGACACTGTCATCCAGATTATTCGCAACGACAAGCAGCGCATCATCTTCGCTGATCGCAATCGGACTCGACGAGCTGGAATTTTTGGCGATTGTTCCGCCGGTTGCTGGCGCCTCCGCCGGGGTATTGGCGGGAGCAGCCGTAGGAGTCTCCTGAACTATGGGTGCAGGAGCAGCGCCGCAGGCTTGCAGAAGTACAAGAATGATCACAATGCTGATAGAACGAAACCGCTTCATATGCTTTCTCCTTAAAACTTGTGCCGTCATACTTACACCGGCATGCAATGACACTTGGCTCGCACAGAGTCACTTACATCATAAGAAAAATTTCTTCCCAAGCCTATTATCAAAGGGAAGAAATCAAAGGGGAAATTAGTTAGTTATTTTGTCTAACTAAAGTTAGGAAGAGAAACTAACGAAAGTAAGGAAGGAAGTCACCTGTCGTTGCGAGGGCGTTAGCCTGAAGCAATCTCCCGTCAAACGGGCATTGCCCATCGACTAGCCCTTATCCATTTGATCGGAGATTGCTTCGTAATCCACGCTTCGATTGCGTAGCACTCAGCGCGGAGATTTATCGAGCCAAGCCATGCTTGACTGCATAGAGCGCAGCTTGCGTTCTATCTTCAACCCCCAGCTTGTCGAAGATCGTGCTTACATAGCCCTTGACCGTCCCCTCCGTCAAGTGCAGTGCTGCGGCGATCTCTTTATTGCTGCGCCCCCTGGCGATCAACCGTAGAATGTCTGTTTCACGCCCTGTGAGACTGAGGTGTGGCAATGACTGCTCTTGTGAAGGCGCCGTCTTCCCGGCAACTTCGCGCATCAATTGCTGCTGTACTTCCGGGTGCAGGGAGGCGCGACCCGCCGCGACATCACGCAGGGCGCGCAGTAAATCTGCCTTGAGCACATCTTTGAGTAAATAGCCCGTCGCTCCAGCCTGGATTGCTTCTCGCACGCGTTGATCATCCGCAAACGTGGTCAACACCAGCACGCGTGCTTCCGGGTTCCTGGTTCGGATGCGCCGTGTGGCTTCGATCCCATCCAAGCCGCCCATGACCAGATCCATGATGATCACGTCGGGCTGGGTGGCATCTGCCAGGTCCACGGCGGCTGCCCCATCCGCAGCAATACCAACCACTTCAAAGTCTGGTTCTTCGGACAGCAGAGTCTGCAAGCCCTCGCGTACAATTTCGTGGTCATCAACAATGAGAACGCGGATGGAATTCATATTTTTATCTCGTGGATGGGAATTGTTACTTCAACCGTTGTGCCATTACCCGGCGCAGAGATGATCCGCAGGCTGCCGCCTAATTTCTCTGCCCGCTCGCGCATGGTTTTCATTCCAAAGCCACCGGCTTGCGACTGCTCGCCAGAACGTTCCACGGGTCCAGGAGCAAACCCAACCCCATCATCTGATATCGAAAGACAAAGCTGCTTCGGCTCACTGCCATCCAACAGAACAAGGATCTCATGAGCGTGAGCATGCTTTATCGCATTGTTCAGTGCCTCCTGGACAATGCGGTAGACATCCTGCTCGATAGACCGTTCATTCCCCGGTCCCGTAACTATTCCAGTCGCGAAGTGCGTCGGCGAGCATTCATAGGTTCGCACATCCGCCCGGACGCCATCATGGCTGACGTCACCTGCCAGTAAGCGGAGTGCTTCCAGCAATCCGTAGCGACGTACCCGTTCCGGGCCCGTCAACGTGAGTGGATTTGTTTCTCCCACCGGGCGAAGCTCAAACAGCAGGGAGCGCATTTCGCGCAGAGCCGTCTGATTTAGCTCCAGCAGGCGATCCACACGTTTTTGTCCCTCCAGCGGGTCACGCTTCCAGGCGGGCGCAACAGACTGGGCGATCAACGTCGTACTGAAGATCAACTGGGTCACAGAGTCATGCAGTTCACGTGCCAGGCGCTCGCGTTCCTGCAATACGGCGAGCTGCTGTCCGCGCTCATTAAGCAGCTGCTGCTGCAGGCGGCTGTCAATCGCGATCGCCAGCTGGGCAGCAGTTGTATGATAGGGACGGAGACTGGACTCCCTCCACTCATGGACTCCGGGATGGCTGAGGACGACAAGTCCCATGCGACGACCCCGGACCATCAATGGGATCATCGCCAGCGCCAGGCGACCCGACTCTTCCTGCATCCTGCGCAGCTCCGGTGACACCCGCACATCCATGCGCACATCTGAGATTGCCACGGTTTGACCCGCGTCCAATGGAGGATCAAGATCGTCTCGTGAGTAGGGCACACGATCTTCAAGGTGTTGAAAGCCAGAGTCAGGATTCCAGCGCCCGCGAATCACGACGGCGGTGCGTTGACCGTCTTCATCAAACTCGTACAGGCACACACTGCAAATGTAGCGTGTATGCCGGGCGACTTGCTCAAGATAGGCAGTGATGACCTCATCCACATCGCGGCCTAGACCAATGCGCTGACTGGTCTCATACAGCAATCGCATTTCGTCTAGCGCGTCCCGGTTGGCTTCAAACAGGCGCGCATTATGGATGGCAATCGCTGCGTACTGACCGAAAAGTTCCAGGCTTTCGACATCCTGCTCATTGAAGAAATGTGGGGACTCAATGCCAATGCCAAAGAACCCGATCATTTCCTGCTGCCAGCGAATGGGTACGCCGATGACAGAGTGATTCGCGAGTTCGGGCAATGTGGGTTGTTCGAGGTCACCGTATTGATCCAGCCGTATGGCTCGCCCCTCACGCAGCACAGCGCCAGCCAGCCCTATACCGGCAGTCATCTCGGCGCCCAGTTCATCATCCGGCATATTGTAGACAGCCACCGTACGTATGACAGGTCCTCCATTCCGTTGAACAACGAGACCGATCGTCCCGTGTGTAGCCTGAATCAAAGTGACGGCGCTACCGAGAATTTTCGACAGCAGTGGCTCGAGTTCCAGCCCGCTGCTGATCAATGCCAGGACGCGCTGAAGGATATCCATCCTGTGAGCGACATTGGCAAAATTTTGTTCTTGAGAAGGAGAAGGTTGAAAATCAGAATTCAAGTTATGTTTCTTGGTTACGAATAAGGAAACTCTCGATAACTTGAATTATAAACGAGGTTCGTTAGGATAATTCCATCACGTAGGACGAACGGGCTGAACTCTTCTGATGCGCTCAGGAGGCAAGTTTTGTTTATTCCCCTGATGCTTATCAAGATATCAATTGTTAAACTTCCTTTTTCGTTTTCGGGGCTTGCGGCGAACGTACCTTTTTCTTCAACTCATTGACAGGAATGCCTGTTTTACGAGACTCTTGTTTCATTCGCCGCACATGCTTACGCATCCCCCTGGATGTTTTTTTGACTTTTCCCTGATCTGTTTTTGTTACCATTATGTCAACTCCATATTCTGTCACTGGTATTCTTTACGCGAGAAATTAATCTGATTAAGCTATTGCAGCTTAGCGATCCTGTAGATTCTTTGCTGATTCTCCAAGACAATCGCAGCTGCAGACTTGCTTACGAGTCCGTATTTAATTTGATCATCTGCCAGATGGTGTCAACGGACATGCTGATCGTAGTCTTGCAGGAAGCTTGAGCCATAGTGGCGGTCTCGATGGGAGGCGGTCACGCCGTGCGCAAAGCGACAACTCGAATCATGACGTGCTTCTTCCCAGGGTAATACTGATCCTTAGAGGGAGAAAGCTTTGGCAGCTCAAATCCGGGTCATAACTCAGCCATAATTTTGGTGCGTTGCTCCTGGTACTCTGGATCAGTTAGGAGCTTCCTATCGCGCAAATCCTCGATTTCTTTAAGTCGATCCGCCACGCTTTTTGTTGAGACAGAGGAAGAAACAACGGTAGTAGTCGCAGGCGGAACAATAGGCATAGGAACATCAGAAGCGACCGGAGCAACAACGGACCGTAAAATTATGTCATTTGGGTGTAAATTGGAGCTGCCGTTGGTAAGATATGGAACCGGGATAGCATTGCCATTTTTTAAAAGGAGGAATCTGGTTGGGTGAAGTGGACTTATTCCTGCAAGGTCAGTTATATTCTTGGTTTCTTGCGAGGTGAAACCGGTGTTCTTGGTTATACCTAAATCCACGCAGGCGAAATTCCACAAAGTATCTGTAGCAACTTTAACTTGATGAAATGTATAATAAACTTCATCATCTGTATAATATTC
>JAICQC010000045.1 GCA_025938055.1 Anaerolineales bacterium
CGGTAGGCATGCTCGCGATTATGGATTTTAAGATCAAAGAGATTCGGCTCGCCCCAGGCGATTCCCTGCTACTTTTCACGGACGGTATCACCGATGCACGCAGCCCCGATGAAGAGCAATTTGCTGAGCCGCGCCTGATCGAGGCAGCCATCTCCCCCGCCGCATCTGCGCAGGCGCGCATCGGGAATGTGATGAGCGCACTCGATGCACACATTGCCAGTCATGAACAATATGACGATGTGACATTGATGGCGGTGCAGAGGAAAGCCTAGCGGTTATACAAAACAAATCATGTCATTCTGAGCGGAGCGAAGAATCCCTAAGCTATTGAACCAAATTGTTCAACGGCTTGGGAGACCCTTCAGTCGAGGCAAATGCTCTTTCAGGGTGACATAGTTTTGAGATTTTATTACTTGTAATTCCAGAATATTTGTTCTATAATGAATGCATGGACCAGCTCGAAACCCTCCAGTCACTTTCAGAGCAAATGGAGCTTGAACACGCGGAGGAAACCCGCGCTTCGACTGTGGGCAGAGAGCCATCGCCCTCCGCTCACGATAGTCCCGGTGCTCTTCGGGAGCGCGATCCAGCCAAGCCCGCGTGCTTCACGCCAAAGGAGAAACGAGCCGCATTTGTCCACCCTGCCCAACTCCCCAACGGCAAACAAGTCAAGCTATTAAAGACACTGCTCTCCTCTGCCTGTGAGCGGGACTGCTATTATTGTCCCTTCCGGGCGGGACGCGACTTCCGCCGCGCCACCTTCAAGCCGCAAGAGTTTGCTGAGCTGTTCATGAAGCTGCACCAATCCAATATGGCGGAAGGCATATTCCTCAGCTCCGGGATTGCCGCGGGCGGGGCAAATACCCAGAATAAGATTCTTGATACTGCCGAGATCCTGCGCAACAAGCTCGGATTCCGCGGGTACCTGCATCTCAAGATCATGCCTGGTGCTGAGAAGGGACAGGTCCTGCGCCTGATGCAGTTAGCTGACCGGGTGTCCATCAACCTGGAAGCGCCCAATACCGAGCGGCTGGCAAAACTCGCTCCCAACAAGACTTTTATAGAAGAATTATTCCGTCCATTGAAATGGGTGGAAGAGATCCGCCGGACCCAGCCCGCTCACAAGGGCTGGAATGGTCGCTGGCCCTCGACCGTCACGCAGTTCGTGGCGGGCGGCTCGGATGAAAGCGATCTGGAGTTGTTGACGACCACGGACTGGCTGATGAAGAACGTCCGTTTGCAGCGTGCCTATTTTTCGGCGTTCCATCCCATCTCGGATACACCCATGGAGAACAAGGCTGCCGTGGATCCCATCCGTGAACACCGCCTGTATCAGGCATCCTTTCTGCTGCGCGACTACGGCTTCGACCTGGAAGATATGCCTTTTGTAGACGATGGCAACCTGCCTCTCGCTACCGACCCCAAGCTTGCCTGGGCACAACAAAACCTGCAGGGCAAGCCTGTGGAGATCAATAAAGCTGAACGCCACGAACTACTTCGTATTCCGGGGATCGGACCGAAAGGCGCAGATGCAATCCTGCGGGCGCGGCGGGTTGAAAAATTACATGATCTTGGTAGCTTGAAGAAGCTGGGCATCGTGACGACACGTATCGCCCCCTTCATCCTGTTGGATGGCAGGCGCGCAAATACACAGTTATCTATGTTTTAGTGTTTTATGGGATCCAATCGATTCAGTATTCTCGCCCCGCCAGAAATCCTCAAGAGTGATGTAGAGTGTTTTCTTCTCCATGAGTTCAGCAGCGCAGAGGAAACTACCGTCAATGTATTTCCGAGCGCCAAACCGGGGATTGTGTTTCATCACAATCAGGGGACTCCTGCAATTGAAAGCATCGTCATGCGGTCTGGGCACAGGTTCTCACCTTCAAGGTTGTTTTTGTATGGACCGGGCATCGAATCAAGTCTCATGAATTTTGGAAAAGGTTCGTATGTGGTCATGCAAGTAGTTCTCAAGCCGCATGCTCTGAAAGTGCTCTTTGGACTCAACGCGCTGATACTCAAACATTGTACGGTGGAGCTCAATGAGCTTGCAAACGAAGACCTCAGTGAACAATTGATTAACGCACCATGTGTACAGGACCAAGGTCTTCTGTTGACTAATTTCCTAATAGGCAAATTCAAACAGATGGAAACGAGGGACGAACTCGTAGAAGAAAGTTTGCGTCTCATTCAAAAGAGTAACGGATTAATCACGGTAAGAAGTCTGTTGGAGCACCTGGATATATCAGAACGCCAGTTTGAACGAAGGTTCTCACAAACAGTGGGTATCTCTCCTTACTCTTATATTCGCGTGAGACGATTCAATGAAGCGATTCGGCTGATGAAGACAAGGCAATGTGACACTCTCACTGAGATTGCCCACGCCTTAAACTTCTATGATCAATCGCATTTCATTCGCGAGATCAAAGCGTTTACAGGTATTACTCCCAAGAGCATTACACAGAAGGCGGATGATTTCTATCTCAACCAGGCAGGCTATTCTTATTGAAATGGCGCTTGTCTGTTTTTTACAATCACAAAGGTGTCGGAAGATTTATACTTCTGACACCTTTGTGTTGAGGAGACTGACATGAGAAGTGTCGTAATGATCAATTGGGTCTCGATTGACGGTCTGTTTGCGGGTCCCAACGGAGAGATCGACTGGATCCTCCGGGACCCCGAAGTTGATAAAGCTCTCCGCGGTCCCAAAGCCGGTGAAACTGAGTCGGCAGATTCCGACATCATGCTGCTCGGCAATGTGACCTATACGATGTTCGAAAATTTCTGGCCGTCTATCGCCGGAGATTCTAACGCTCCTGAAGAACTGCACAAAATGGCAGATGAAGTCACTCGCATGACCAAGCTTGTCTTTTCTCGAACGAGGAAACAAGTAACTTGGAAGAATTCCAAAATCATTAATGGCAATCTTGTAGGTGAAGTGCAAAAGCTAAAACAAGGTAAAGGAACACCCATCCTCATCTTTGGCAGCGGCACGATCGTACAGCAGCTTACCGATGCAGGCCTGATCGATGAATATTTTCTTGCAGTCACGCCAGTTGTGTTAGGAAAAGGAAAACCGTTGTTTCAAGATGTCAAAAAGCGAAATCTGAAGCTAGTAGAAGTGAGATACTTCGATTCTGGAAATGTACTGCTTCGTTATACCTGAATCATCAACTACAAAGCAATCCACCCTCCGCGCAGACCTTCGCGCACGGCTTCGGTCCGATTCGTGACGTTCAACTTACCATAGATTGACGATACATGGAATTTGACCGTGTGCTCGCTGATACCCAGCGCCACCGCGATCTGTTTGTTTGCCAGTCCCTTGGCGAGCAAGCCTAATACTTCAGACTCTCGATCTGTGAGCGGACCGTGTGACAGCGGTTCGCTTTCGGATTCAAATAACAGGGTGGATGTACCGACGATCAATCCCTGTGATAAAGCGTGGACCGCGGCGGTTAATTCTTCGGCAGAGGCATCCGTCGGCAGCACGCCCCAGACGCGGGAAAAGCGCCTCAATTCGCGGACGTTCATCTGGTCATCGCTGAGGAAGAGCGCGGCTGTGGAACTCAAGGCATTCGTCAACACAGACGCGCGCGAAGCCGACGTAATAACCACGTCGGCTTCCGAGTCTTCATCCAGGGAATCGTTCATTACCTTGATCGTCTCATCAGACGAAAGCAATGCCCGCAACCCCGCTTGCAGTGCTGGCGATGAAACATCCAAAAGAACTCGAATCACTTCCTCTCCCCTACCGTAACATTGACCGTTTCCGGACGTCCGCCGCGTAGCACTTCCAATGCAACGGATTTGCCCACCGTGTCACTGCCGAGCGCAGAGAAAAGATCGTCGGGGTCGCCCACGGGTTGACCGCTGACCGCCACGAGGATATCGCCAACCAGCAAGCCGCCCGTTTCGGCAGGTCCGCCTTCTTCGAGCCATAACACGAGTAAGCCATGTTCCTGTTCACGTTTGAGCGCCGTGCGTGCAGCTTCGGGGATCTCCACCGGCTGCGTGCGCACGCCGAGATAGCCGCGCTTGACCGAGCCGTGCGTTGCAAGCGCCTCCGCAACCCGCCACGCAACTTTGACGGGGATCGTCAGCGAGGAACCACGTGTAAGACCCGATGTATTCAACCCCAGCACTTCGCCTTCGGTGTTGATGAGCGGGCCACCGGAGAAGCCGGGATACGGTGTCGTCTCGGTGCGGATGTATTCATCAAGCATGCCGCCGCGGAAGGTTCGGGTGGGTCCGTTGATCGAGGTGACGATTCCCCATGATACTTCCATGATACCAGCCTGCACTCTCGGTCGACCGAGCGCCATCACAAGCTGACCGACTTTTACATCCTCGGAAGTCTTCGCCGGGGTCAGGGCATTTTCAGTTACTCGCAAAACAGCCAGGTCTGAGCCGGGGTCACGACCGACGATTGTGGCTTTCAGGACGATACCGTCGAGCGCGCTGACCTTGATATCGTCCTCGCGTGTCACGACATGATCGGCGGTCAGCACAAGGTCTGCAGAGTACACGATCCCACTGGCGGGGTAACGCTTGCGGGCATCTACGGCAACGATGCTGGAGCCGGCTTTTTCAATTGCTGATGTCAAACCATTGGAAAATTCGGTGAAAGGGTTGAGCATAGTGATCTCCTTTTTTATCATAACATTTTCTGTGTCAAGAGCGTAGATCGGCTTGTTGATTGACAATCCCAGTGTAGCGGATTCAAATCCTGCTGACATCAGCAGGATAGGCAGTCATCGCCCTAGACGTTTGGGGAGGTATCCTATATCCAACCTTGCGAATGTTATAGCTTGATGATTCTCATCCTTTCCAAAGAACCTGTGCAAGGTTCTCTCGTAACAGTTGTTTGCAAAAGAACCTTCACGAGATTTAAGGCATATAATCGAACTATGAAAACCGCGGTCCGGTTGAACGCAAGAGTCTTCCCGGTGGTGGGAGCGCTGGCATTTCTGATGCAGATCATCGATCCCTCCCGCGTCTGGATCATCCTGCTGATCGGAATCGGCGGGGCCTGGCTGATCTGCTGGTGGTGGGCGCGTGGGCTGGCGCGCTCCCTGCAATTCGAGCGTGAGATGCGCTTCGGCTGGGCGCAGGTCGGCGACAGGCTGGAAGAACGCTTTACACTCACGAACCAGTTCCTGCTTCCGGCGACGTGGGTAACATTGCACGACCACTCCACGCTGCCTGACCATTACGCCTCCGTTGCAACTGGCGTGGACGGCTCGAGCACGTCACAGTGGAAAGTGAGCACACGCTGCACGCGGCGCGGTGTGTACACAGTCGGCGGGACGACACTCGAGACCGGTGACCCGTTCGGCATGTACACCGTCATGTTGGAAGACTCCACATCCTCCACACTGGCTGTCATGCCGCCGGTGTTGTCGCTGCCGAAATTCCAAATCCCCTCCAGCGGCCGGGCGGGCGAAGGCAAGCCGCGCCGCCATGCTCTGCAGGAGACCATCAACACCTCGCACACGCGCGAGATGCAGCCGAACGACCCGATGCGCCTCATCCATTGGAAGACCACTGCACGGCAGGGTAGTTATCAGGGCGCAGGGAATAGCACGAACAAGTTCTTTGTGCGACAGTTCGAAGGCACACCCGCGGGGGATTGGTGGATCGTGCTCGATCTCGACAAAGAGACACAACTTGGCACAGGCTGGAATGCCACGGAAGAGCACGCCATCATCCTGGCATCATCGCTTGCCGCACAGGGATTGAATGAGGACCATCCCGTGGGGCTTTCGATCAACGGAGCTACACCCGAATGGCAACCGCCGCGCCGCAATGAATACCAGCTGCGTTCGCTGCTCAAGGCGCTGGCAGTTGCTGCTCCCTCCAAATTATCGCTGAAGGATTATATTCAGCGCGCAGGGCAATCGCTGAGCAGCCATTGCAGCCTACTGATCATCACCGCCAATGCGAATGCGGAATGGGCGCAATCGCTCCTGCCGCTGATGTGGCGCGGTGTGATCCCCACGGTGTTCCTGTTCGACCCGCTCTCGTTCGGCGGCAAGACGAATACAAAAGCACTCGCGGACGTTCTGCAGTCCATGAACATTCCCTGTCACGTGATTCCACGGGAACTGCTGGATAAGCCGCAGGCACGCCCGGGTCATGAGGGCGAATGGGAATGGCGCATCTCTGCGACAGGCAGGGCATTCGCCGTGCGCTCCGCGCAGGAAGAGTGGCGTGGGCTGGAATGATCATACGGCTGCTGCGCAGAATTGCCTCCGCAGATGCGCTTGGGTTGCTGCTGGTCCTCGTTGCACTGCAAGCCCTCACGTTTGGCATTGCCTCCTCCCTGCGGGACACAGACACTACGTACTTCTTCTGGGTCTGCCTGCTTGCCGCGCTGATTGCCCTGGCGTTGAGCCGGCGCGCTGCAGATGGCATCGTGGCGTCGGTGTTAATAATCGTGCTCGGCGTCTCAGGCGCGTGGATCCTCGGAGCGCGGCTTACGGCTCCCCTGGTCGAAGTTGGCAAAGCGATCCTTGCAATCGTTCCGCAGATCGTGCCTGCCATCCGGTCAGAACTGCCGATCGACACAGCCGCGGTTGCCGAGACCTGGCTCGCCGTGACACAAGCTTCCACGGCATTGAGCGCACGCGTGCAAACCTGGCTGTTCGGTCTGGACAGCAACATCACGGTCAACGACCCGCTCATCCGCAATATGGTCTGGCTGCTGGTCTTCTGGCTCGTCGCCGCCTGGATGGGCTGGTTCGCCGGACGCCGTAATGCGATCGCAGCACTGCTGCCGTCCATCCTGTTGCTGGCATTCATTACCTCCTACAGCGAACACCGGGTCGAAACGCTCTGGCTGATGGTCTTCGTGCTGCTCCTGCTGATGGGCATCTGGAATTACCGGAACCATACCCAACAATGGGAACACAGAAAGGTGGATTACTCGGACAGCATCCGCTACGATGTCAGTCAGGCGGTGATCTTCCTTTCGCTCATCCTTGGTTTCGCGGCGTTCGTCACACCTTCCGTCTCCTGGCGCGAGATCCGCGATTTCCTGCGCGAGCGGAATAAAAATGAGATCGCGGAGACGCTCGGCGTCCAGCAGCAGCAGGTCTCTGCGCAGCCTGCACCCACACAGAGACCTTCCCTGCCGCGCGATCACTTGTTGAGCGGCGGCTTTGCCCAGTCGCAGGAAGTGGTCATGACGATACGTACGGGCGAACTGCCTCCGGTGGTCAACCCTTCGCTCACGGCAGATGCGCCGCGTTATTACTGGCGCAGTACCACCTACGACACGTATGTCGGCGCGGGCTGGATTACCAGTTCAGCGCCACCGCAGAGGCTGGATGCGAACACGCCGCTCATCCCGGGTCTGCTCAATAACTATCGCAACCTTCATCTGGATGTGCAGATGGCAGAATCGGAAGGTAAGTTGTTCTGGAGCGGAATCCTGTTCAGCGCAGATGTGCCCATCACCGCGGACTGGCGGCTCAGACCCCAATCGGGCTTGTTCACCAACCAATCGGCATTGCTCCAGGCGGATATGTTCGCCGCCCTCAGCAATGCCAGCGCCTACCAGGCGGAAGCCTACATTCCCACAGCCACCATTGAGGAACTGCGCGCTGCTTCCACCGAGTATCCCGAGGAGATTGCCGAGCGCTATCTGCGCCTCCCCAGTTCTGTGCCGGAGCGCGTCCGTGAACTTGCGGGAGAGATCACACAGGGCAGGCAGAATCCCTACGACCAGGCAAAAGCCATCGAAGCGTATTTACGCACATATCCGTATGATCTCGAGGTCCCGGCTCCTCCTGACGACCAGGACGTGGCGGATTACTTCCTGTTCGACCTAAAAAAAGGCTACTGCGATTATTACGCAACAGCGATGGTCGTTTTGGCGCGACTCAACGGGCTTCCCACACGCTTTGTCTCGGGGTATGCCTCGGGTTCGTATGATGCGGCAAACGCGCAGTATATCGTCCAGGAGCTGCACGCGCACTCGTGGGCGGAAGTGTACTTCCCCGAGTTTGGTTGGATCGAGTTCGAGCCGACCGCCGCGCAGCCTGAGATCGAAATCCCCGCATCCAGGGAAGAGCCTACCGCTCCTCAGGGGCCCGATACGACGGCAACCCGTTTGCTCAACCGCTTCCGGCTGGAGCAACTGCTCTACTGGCTGTCGCCCATTGCCGTCCTGCTGTTTGGTTCCATTCTCTATTTTGCCGTGATCGAACGCTGGCTGTACCTGCGACTTGCCCCGGCAGCGGCTGTCGAAAAAATCTATCACCGCCTGTATCGCCTGGGTCGCCCACTGGCGGGCGAACGCACAAGGGCAGAGACCGCGCAGGAATTCATGGGCAAACTCATCGATTCGATTAGCGCGCTCAGAGGTCGTTCTCGTTTTACGAAATCATTATCAAGTGCTCAACAGGATATTGAATCCTTGACCCATATCTATCAGGGCACATTATTTGCACATCATAATATTCATAAGCAGGATACAGAACGAGCGTTGAATATCTGGAAACGCTTACGATTACGCCTGCTGCTCGCGCGGCTACATGTCGTTGCGAGCGAACGCTGGTCGAGTGCTGCGAAGCGTCGTATTGAGACCGAGAGGGCGCAGCAGCCTTCTGTTTCCATGTAAAGCAAAGTTCTGTGCAGGCAGCGTCCTCTCGTTTGAGAAAATCTTGATTGCCAGAAGATTGCTTCGTCTCCTCGCAATGACATAAGTTCCTTATCTTAAAATTTTCATATACATGACTTCACTTATTGATTTTGATTCAATAATGTTGTATATTGTTTCAAGTATTTTAGAAACCTTGCGAAGGTTTTCCCTATAAAAAAGTTTGGTGCTCATCCATAACCTTCGCAAGGTTGTAGACTTACTGTTGAAGAAAGGAATCTGAAATGGATTCGATGGATACGCTGACAATCAAAACAGAAAATAAATTTAGAAGTTTGATCACCAAACAGGCATATAAAAAGGGAGAGGTCATCTGCGAAATCCCCACTGAAAAAGTCGTGGACAAAGCCAATCGCTACACCGTCCAGATCGGTCGTGACCGCCATACGGAGGTCGGTAAGCTCTCTGCGCTCAACCACTCCTGCGACCCCAACGTGATCCTGGATACCGAACATTTGCAGATGGTCGCACGTCGCGACATCGAAAAGGCCGAGGAACTTTCGTTCTTCTATCCTGCCACAGAGTGGGAAATGGATGCGCCGTTCATCTGCCTTTGCGGCTCATCGAATTGCATCCATGTGGTAGCTGGCGCGCGCTTTCTGCCACTCTCCACGCTGGAGAACCATTATCTCAACCGCCACATCCGCGAAATGATGATCGAGTTGCTGGAGAATACAGAACTCCATCTCACGCAGTTGACCAAGAGCGAATAAAGAGACACCCGCCAGTTGGCGGGTGTTTGATTTTACCTGTCAGGATCAATCCAAAATTCTGTTTTTAGAGTATGCTTGACCCATACGCAATCCGCGCTGTTGCCGTCCGCCGAAGGTACGACCGCAGAGAGGGGCGTCTATAAAGAGGAGTTTGTCCATGTCCGATAACACCAAGGTACTTGTTAGAAATGCCAGGGATCAGGATATTCCTGCGGTTGTAGAAATCGATGCCGAGGCGTTCTCCCCCTATGGAACCGTTGAAAACCCGGAAACGTTTCAGCTCCGGCTGAGAGCCTTCCCGGATGGCTTTATTATTTTGGTAGCCGATAATGAGATTGCAGGATTTGGTTGTTCGGAAAAATGGTTGACCGAGCGTGAGCCGGCACTGGACGAGAATCCCCTGGCGACCCACCAGCCTGACGGCAGGATACTGTGTATCACAGGGATGGCTGTCAGAATGAAATATCGGGGGAAAGGCTATGGTTTACGTATGCTGGAAAAGTTCCTTGAGATCGCCCACGGAGAACGCTGTCAGAAAATCATTGTCGAGACGAGCCAGGCGCAAGATTTTTTTCTAAAACGAGGCTTCGAGACGGTTCAACATCGCACGGAAAACAGGGTTTCCCTGGATGTTATGTCGCTCGATGTAGGATCCCATCGCAAGCAGGAGTGAATAGCTGCGTACCGTGGCGTATCGTGTGTCGCTGCGACATTTACCTTGGTCCTCAATAAACTGTGCAAAAATCAAACCGCCTCCGACTGTTAATGAGTGTACTCACCGCCCTGATCGTCACCGCGGCGGTGGGTATCTACGTCTGGGTGTACATGTTTAACCCTTGCGAAGAGGATGCTGTGAAGCAGGCATCTGCTTTTCTGAGCATTCAGTTGAGAGCGCATGACGATCTCTATCAGTTTACAACCACCGTATATCAAGACGGGATCAACCCCCCGGTGAGTAAGATGCAGCAAATCTTCATGGATACCCAGACCGCGGCTGTGCCCGTCTGTATGCAAAAGGCGAAAACCGAGCTGCTCAACTACATGCGGACGGTGATCCGTGCCTTCCGGGCATTCGAGGCAGGCGCGTCAGATATCACGATCAGAGACCTGGTGAGTCAGTCCAATACGCATTATGATAATTTCAATTCGGAATTGGAAGCTGTCAACAAGTGTGCACCATTCTGTCTTCCGTAAGGTCATCGCGCTGCGGTAGAATGTTAAAAAGGAGAGAGGCATGAAGGTGTTAGTGAAAAGTGCCTGGGGGTCCGACGATCCCACCAAGGCAGCTTTCCCGTTCCTGCATGGGAATGCGCTGGCAGAGGCTCGTCATGATGTACAAATCTTTTTATTGGGCGAGGCAGTTTCATTAATGCGCGACCCGGTTGCCAATGCAGTGATCCCTGTTGGCTGGCCCCCTCTGGCTGAAACGTTACAGAAAACAATTTCACTTGGAATAACGATCCATGTTTGAGGAGCCTGCTCGAGGGCCCGTGGGGTCCTTGACTCAGACCTGGCTGGAAAAAATGCCGTCTTAGCCAGCCCTGTCATCCTAATGCAGCTCATTGAGTGGGCTGATAAGCTGCTGACCGAATGAAATTGAGTAAGGCTTTACAGGTAGTAAAATAATAATGATGAAGGTCCATGGTGCGGCAGGCGTAGGCATGCAACACGATGTCCGTTTCTAAAGGAAGATTCATGATATATCATAAACCTGCCACACTTAGCTGAGAAAAGTAAGCACCATACACGTAACCAAGAGCCAATGACAGAATTTTCCTCCCTGCTAAAAGCCGCCCGTAACCTTGATGCCAATGCCCTTACCGCGATCTTTGACTTATACTCCCCTGCCCTCTATAAATTTGTATCACGGCTTGTACATGACCCGATCCAGTCCGATAAGATTGTGGCAGACGTGTTCGTGCAGCTCATGGACGAGCTCGGCGCAGGACAGGGACCACGTACGAATATCAGGTTGTATCTTTATCGAAGTGCCCATCACCTTGTGCTTGAGCGCTTCCGCGATGCTCATCCACATTCCACGCTGGAAGTTGCCATTGGCACTCCCAAAAAGGACGAATCCACGTCCATGCGGTCCCAGACCGATGAGCGCGTGATGGTGGAGGCGCTTCTCTCCACCATGAATACTGAGTTGAGTGAAGACCAGCGGCTGGTCATCATCCTTCGGTTTCTGGAGGATTTTAGTCTCAAGGAAACAGCTGAAATTATCGGCAAGGACGTGAACAACGTCAAAGTGATCCAGAACCGCGGGCTTGCGAGGTTGAAGAAGGCAATGGGGATGGATGTCGATGCGGAGGAGGGTTAAAACATTGCGTCTGCCATCACAAAAGGAGGCTTACATGTCTGTACTGGTAACCATGCGCGTGAAGGTTCATGATTTTGATGGGACAAAGCAGGCTGTGGACAAATACGGCGACGCCATGCTGAAGGCGGGCTGCCACTGGTTCAAGGTCTATCAGCGGGATGGGGATGATAAGGAGGTGTTGTGGTTGATGGAGTTCGACAGTCACGAAGCGTTCGAGAAGAGCGGTTCGGATTTTGAAGAGGACTTTGTCTCACTCATCAACCCCGCCAGCGACTGGGACGATGCGGTCTGGACGTTGTCCCTGCAAAAAGAGTGAGGCGCGCCCCTGGCTACGACTCGCACCGCACATTTATCAGTGAGCTTTTCACCGGTCCACGTGGCTCTCAGCGCTCATGATGGCTGATACCGTTGTAAAAGCGCATATGGTGTCCATTCCTTCCACAAGCAAGTAGAGGTGTTTATGGCGAATGATCAATTTGAATATGACGTCGCCCTGTCCTTCGCTGGTGAGGATCGAGCCGTTGCTGATGAACTTACTCGCCTGCTTACCGAGAAGGGCATCCATGTATTTCGTGATGAGTACAGTGCTGCCGAGTCTGAGGCGGGGAGCAAGGACAGGACCGATCATGTTGTGAATCTCTATGCCCGGAAAGCGCGTTATTGTGTGCTGCTGATCTCACAACATTATCCGCTAAAAGCGTGGACGGAAGAAGACAGGACCTCCGCGCAGGAACGCGCACTCCGTGATGCACACGAATACATCCTCCCCATTCAACTTGATGGCACCGATGCACGCGGCGTGGCGGAGGCAGCAGGCTACAAAGATCTGCGTGAGCGCTCCATGGAAAGCATCTGCGATCTGCTCGAGCAGAAGCTTGCAGCGTCAAAGAGTCGCTCCAGTCGCCCGTCTCAGTCACACGACCTGCGATCCGGGAATGTCCCAACACAATCTGGTAAGTCAGATTGACTTCGGGTTGCTGGCATGCTGTGCAGAGAATCGGTGGTATAATCAATTTATACGCCAGTCCTTTTGTCGGGCTGGCGCTTTTTCTTTTTTTTCCCACAAGCTTACCTAGGAGACAAGTATGAATATCCACAAAGGTGATTCGGTCATGCACTGTACGCATGGACTGGGGAAAGTCGTTCAATTGGAGGAGAGGGAATTATCTGGTCAGGCGACTCTGTACTACGCGATCCAGATTGGTGATATGACGGTCTGGGTGCCCGCCGATGAAATGCTCGAAACGCGCTTGCGGCTCCCTACACCTGCGTCTGAATTCGAACGGTTGAAGGGCACCCTGTCTGACCCGGGCGAGCCGCTTCCCAATGATCGGCGCGAGCGCAAGACATTGCTGTTGGAATGGCTGAAGGATGGCAGGACCGAGTCACTGTTTCGAGTGGTCTGCAGTTTATCGACATACCGGCAGGATCATTCTCTTAATTTGGATGAGCAGACGATCCTGAAACGGACGAAGAACACGCTCGTCAGTGAGTGGGGTCATGCCATGTCTGTTACTCCGGCACAAGCCGAAAATGAGCTATACCGGCTCTTAACACCTGCCGCTGTGGCAGTCTGAGAAAGCCGTGTAAGTCTGAACGGTAAATCAAAATCTCCGAACCCTGGTTCGGAGATTTTGATTTACGTAAAAGCTATCACTGCTGCCCGGTCAACTGTTGATAAGCACCCACCCACGGCTTCCCCAGCCGGTGATTGTCAGAGACCATGATCTTGCTGAACTTCTGTGCGATCTGGGGCATGAGCATGGCAATTGCCCCCCAGTCATTGGTAAAGATCGCCACCTTCATCTTGTCGGCGTACTGGCCCGTCCACAGCCACTCCATGCGGAAGCGGTCTGCTTTGACCCAGTAGCCGCGCTTTTCCCACGCAGCCACCGATATATCGATTCCCTCCGAAATGCTTTTCAACGCCAGGGCGATGAACGATGCCAGGTCCTTTGCTTCGCCGGTAACGTCTGCTTGCTTTGCCAGCTCACGTACCGCCAGCACGATCGCTTTTGTCAATTGGGTCCGTTCTTTGCCTGCCGATTCGGGGTTGATAATTCGGGACATGGAATGAAGACTTTCTGTATAAGGTATGCAACAGGCGGCGATTATACCGCTGTTAGCCGAAAAATGCAGATGGGCAGCGCTTCGACCTTCTGAGGCTATCCCTTTCGCAACCACAACTGGATCGAGTCCAGACAGAAGTAACTTATTCCTTATGAGGATGTCCTGTTAAGGAGCAGGCATAAACCCCTACGAAAGGAGAAACAACATGCTATTCCTGCCGAAAGAAAAGGGTCAGGGTCTTATTGAATACGCAATTATTCTTTCTTTGGTTGCCCTTCTTGTCATTGCTGTTGTACAGCTGATGGGACCCGCAATCGGTAACACCTATAGCGATATCACCAACTCTGTGCCCTGAACCGTTCTCTCATCGAAAGGACATAAAAAGTACCCTGCCTCGGTAGGGTACTTTTTATGTCCTTGGGGTATAATTTCGCCGCTCATTAATTGCCAAAAACTCGCAGCGAATCGCCCGGGGACGTGTCGGAACTGGCAGACGAGCATGACTTAGGATCATGTGCCGCAAGGCGTGAGGGTTCGATTCCCTCCGTCCCCATAAAATATGGCCCGTAATACAGGCGTTTTACGTTCATCCTCCCGATCCTCACTTTTTCGATATGGATGGAGGCGCGGTGGGATGTGAACAGCGATGGACGGAATAGACGACCTCCAAACAACAAACCGCCCGTTAGGGCGGTTTGTATTATTGGGTCTTACTTGACGAGGTACATCACTATTTCAGCCACGAAAATAACGACTAGTATATTCAGTAGCAATAGCCATCCTCCGGTAACGGGAGGTATGGTCTGGTGCCTTCGCGCCAGCCTGACACCTGTCGAATTCTTTACTATAGGAACGTTATGAAAATCGATGCTTTTATGGTGTTCTGTGTGCGTGGCTATCGTCCAGTGGACCTTTTCTGGTTCAGGCGTTAGCAAACAGCGCCCGCAGCGTTTACAGAACAGGCTCTCAAAAAAATTTTCTTCAGCGCAGTCTGGGCATTTTCTCATGGCAGCCGCCTTTGTTCATAAATCTTATCTCTTACATGACCACGAATAACACAAAAAGATACAGCCGGAAGTAAAACAAAGCGGCCTGCAAATCGTGCGCTTTTTTTCCTGGAAAAGTTTCCCAACTAAGTTATCCATGGGGAATATGCCGTGGGATTTCCTACCCTGCTACGCCTGGTACGGGTATAATGCCCTTCGCAACACTGGCACTGCACGCCAGTGCATGTGTAACACACTTGATCAGGCGACAGCAGGCACCGGGGACGTGTCGGAACTGGCAGACGAGTATAGCACTCCTCGCAACAACGAAATAATGAAATGAAGGGAACTACAGAATTGAAAATCGAAAAAATGCTTGAAGAGAACCACGAAGCCAAATTAGTGGTTGAAGTTGAACCCGAGAAGCTGGATACCTACAAGCGGCGCGCTGCGCGCCAGATCTCCCAGCGCGGCAAGATCGCTGGTTTCCGCCCCGGTAAGGCTCCCTACGAAATGGTCGTGCGCAATTATGGTGAGCAAGCCATCATCGAACAGGCAATGGATTTCTTTGTGGATGCCGAATACTCAAACATTCTCAAGGAAGCCGAAGTGGAACCAGGTGCAGCCGGCTCGCTGGAATCCATCGACTCGCTCGAGCCGCCGAAACTGACCTTCCGCGTGCCTCTCGCCCCCGAAGTGGACCTGGGCAACTATCACTCGATCCGCATGCCCTACGAGTGGTCTGCTCCCGATGAAAAGGCAATTGAGGCGGCGGTGGAAGACCTCCGTCAGATGTACTCGACCACCGAAAACGTCGAGCGGGAAGCACAGGAAGGCGATTACGTCCTGGTGGATGTCAAGTCTGAGACGTCCGAGCTGAACCGGACCGGCTTCGCAGCCATCATCCGCAGCGAAGAGCGGGACACCGAATGGCCCTATAATGGTTTTGCAAAGGACCTTGTTGGCTTGAAACCCGGTGATAGCAAGACGATCACGCATTCCTTTCCCGCCAACTGGGAGGTGGAAGAACTGCAGGGCAAGGATGTGGAGATGGAAGTCACGGTCAAGACTGTGCGCGCCGTGACTCTTCCTGAGCTGGATGACGAATTCGCCAAGACCACTGGTGCCGGGGAAAGCATCGACGCCTTACGCGAAGCCGTGAAAAAGGACGTCGAGACACGCTCCAAGGCGGATTACGACGACAAATATTTCGTGGACCTGATCGAGAAGATCAAGGAGGGCGCCACCCTCAAATACCACCAGCACGCACTCGAGCATGAAGAGGAACACGTGCTCGAGGATCTCGGTCAGCGGCTTGCCCAACAGGGAATGGATTTGGATACCTACTTCAAGGTGCGTAACACCACGCGCGAGCAGTTTGTCGAAGAGGAAGTCAAGCCGGTTGCCAAGAAGCGCTTCGAGCGCTCGCTCATTCTGGATGAGATCGTGCGCCGCGAGAAGATCGAAGTGGATAACACCGCGCTGGACGAAGAGTTCAACCAGACCCTCTCCGCGCTGACGATGCAGGGTGTGGACTTGAGCAAGATCCGCGGCGGGCGCCGCGGGCAGCAGCGAGTGGCGCAGGCGGTTGCCATGGAATCTGCGAATCGCATCCTCACTCGACGCGCCCTCGATATGTTGAAGTCTATTGCGATCGGTGAATACGTCCCACCCGAAGAGCGTCAAAAGGTTGAGGAATCTGCTACTGAAGACGAGTCCGAAGCCGAAGCTGCTCCGACTGCCGAATCAACAGCAAGCGAACAGATGGATAGCGAGACGGAAGCGGCTGCCTCGCCAAGAGAAAAGCAGGGTGACACGCCGCCGGAGACGCAGGTTCTGATCGAGCCCACAAATGAGTCTGCTGACAGTGGAGGTCAGGGCACAGAACCAATTGTTGGCGACACGTCCGTGGACCCGGAAGCAAAATCAGAGTAGTCTGTAAAAACCTTGCGAAGGGTCAGCCTTCGCAAGGTTGATTAAAATCCTGATAAAGTTTTAACGTAATTCCAATACGGACTCGGTATGATTGGCGAAATACAAGCGA
>JAICQC010000201.1 GCA_025938055.1 Anaerolineales bacterium
CACCAGCTTCGGCGTGATCCTTCTGCTGGGCGGGTCGCAGTTTGCCACTCTCGAAGTGGAGATCTATTTGCGTGTCCTTCGGCTTCCCAACCTTCCGCTCGCCGCGCTGTTGTCTGTCATTCAACTCGTCTGCACGCTGATGGTTTCGCTTCTCTACACTCGGGTTGTTACTCGCACGACGATTCAGACCGCGCCGCGCTCTGCCGCCTCCAATATTCGAAAGCCCAGGTCGCTTCGCGAGAAAATCCTGATCTCTGCTTTCGCTGTGCTGCTAACTGTATTTTTCCTCGCACCTCTTTCCTCTCTTCCACTCCGTTCCCTCTTCCGCCTCGAAGCAGACCGAGGTGAGCGCGGCGAAGTGCAGTATGGTGTCACCACCGATTACTACAGAGAACTTTTTATCAACCGTCGTGGCTCCGTCTTTTACGTTCCACCGATCCGGGCAACGGTCAATTCGCTGGGATACGCTGGCGCAACGGTCATCCTGTCGCTTCTGCTCGGTTTTCCAGCCGCCTTTGCCCTTGCCAAGCCAACTCGCCTCGAACGAGTCCTGGATCCGCTCATCCTGCTGCCCCTCGGCTCATCTGCGGTGATGCTGGGTCTTGGATTCATTATTTCCTATGGCGCCTGGTTGACGTCACCGTGGCTTGTCCCGTTCGCACACACGCTGGTCGCGCTGCCGTTTGTCATCCGGGCGCTGCAGCCCGCAATTGCATCCATCCCCGAGCGGTTACGACAGGCTGCATCGTCTTTGGGCGCATCTCCGTGGGAGGTCTGGAAAAACATCGATCTCCCCATCCTGCGCCGAGCGGCACTTGCCGCGGCAACCTTTGCGTTCACGATATCGCTTGGCGAGTTCGGTGCGACTCTCCTGATCTCGCGCCCCGAGTACCCAACCATCCCCGTTGCTATCGAACGTTTCCTGTCACAGCCGGGTGGGCTTAACTACGGTCAGGCAATGGCGATGGCAACCCTCCTGATGCTTCTCACGGTCGTCAGTGTTCTGCTGATCGAAAAGTTTCGCCTCCCCGGCTCAGGAGAATTTTAATGCTCGAGGTTCACCACGTGACCAAAGCCTACGAAGGCAAGCCGGTGTTAAGGAACATCTCTTTTAAGGTGGATACTGGTGAGACAATCTGCCTGCTCGGCGCATCGGGGAGCGGAAAGTCAACGCTGTTGCAAATCATCGCCGGGCTGGAGGAACCCGACTCAGGCTTTGTCTCCTTTAACGGGCATGACCTCAGCTCAACGCCCGCTCATCTGCGAGACTTCGGTTTGGTCTTCCAGGACTACGCGCTTTTCCCTCACCTGGATGTAAACGAGAATGTTGCCGTCGGTTTGAAAATGAGACGTCTGCCGCAGGACGAGATAACGGAGCGTGTAGTCAGTTCACTCAGGATGGTGAATCTCGCCGGGTTTGGGGGTCGCCGCGTGACCGACCTTTCTGGCGGTGAACAGCAGCGCGTGGCATTGGCACGTGCACTGGCGACACGTCCACGCCTGTTGATGTTTGACGAACCCCTCGGCGCACTGGACCGGACCCTGCGGGAAGATCTGCTCAACGAACTGCGGTCGATCCTGCACCAGACAGACATCCCGGCAATTTACGTCACACATGACCAGGAGGAAGCCTTCGCCATTGCAGACCGCGTTTTGATCCTGCATAACGGCGAGATCGTCCGCGAAGGGACTCCTGCCGATGTCTGGGCGAATCCGGGACTCGAGTTTGTGGCGAGGTTTTTAGGGTTGGGAAATGTGATCGAAGGAGAAGTAAGAGGAAAGACGAAAGCAGGGGAATGGGAAGTGAAGAGCCGGACTGGAATTTTCCCCATCCGTTGTGAGCATGAGCATCAAGCGGGAGATTCTGTCCATTTGCTGGTGCGCCCGCTATCGGCTGGGGATGCGCGTGTTGCGCAGAGCGAGCCGGGGAGCAAGCTCACTCGCAACCATACGAGCCTCATCAGGGGGATCGTCCGTGATGTTATCTTCCAGCAGGACCAATTCAAGGTCACGTTGGATGATGATCTGTATTTCTATTTGCCACTGGCGCCGAATGTGGGGGAGACGATTGAAGTTTCAGTTAAGGTAGAATGTCTCTCATGAAGGCAAGCGAAGCACGCCGCAGAGCGGCAGCGCGGATCCAGGTACAGAAAAAGAGTCCGGGAGGTGACGTGACGTACCAGTATGAAGGCGTGATGCTGAACCGCGACGAACATTCGATTGTGATCGAAGCCCTGTTTGACCGCGCCGACATGCCGTTCATGGATGTTGTGTTTAAGACCGGTGACCGCTTTGTCGAATACTACTATACAGACCGCTGGTACAACATTTTTGTCGTCCATGACCGCGACGATGGACGTATCAAAGGCTGGTACTGCAACATCGGCAAGCCTGCCGAATTTGAGGATGGAACGGTCTCTTACGTCGACCTTGCTCTCGATTTATGGGTGGCAACAGATGGAAAACAAACGGTTTTGGATGAAGAGGAGTTTGAAGCGCTCGGGTTGGATGAAGATCTGAGGACACGAGCCCGAAACGGTTTGGAAGAGTTGCAGCAGCTTTTCTTAAACGGCAAACCTCCGAGCTATGCCGGAGGTTGATTGAACTTCTGAAATGAACAAATTAGAATTGAAGACTCTGCATAATGGCATCACCATATTGCCAGAGAACGCCCAAGCCAATGCAGCAGCAGCACAAAACGACGGCCGCAACGATGGCAATAATGAGGGTGGTATTGGACTTTTTCGGCTCTTCGGGGATGATCGGCGGTGTTTCCATGTGTTCCTCCAAACAATGACAGAATAACGAGCTACAATGTACCTGATTATATCAGGTAGTTTGACGGTTCGCGCGCCGGTAAAGCCAGTAGATGATAAAGGCTGCCAGGATGATCATCAATGTCCCCACCAGCAGCGGAAGGATGACCGCCAGGATGGACAAAACCGTGGAGACCACATCCTCCGCAATCGAAACAGGGATGTTCCCCACGCCGCCGGTCGTCGCGGTCACGGCAGGACGCAGCGCGCCCGCCTTGGCAACATGTACCGTCCCTGCAACGAGCAAGCCGCACGCCAGTGCCAGCACCGGGCTGATATCGGTAACCACGTTGGCGCTGGCAGCAAATGCCACTGCTCCCGCAGCGGGACGGATGAGCGTCTGGATCAGGTCGTTGATGTGATTGACCGCCGGGACCTTATCCGCCAGCATCTCGATGATCACCAGCACGCACAGCAAGAGAATGATCCACGGGTTGGCGAGCGTGTCCCAGGGTTGGTTGAGATTGATCAGATCTGTGTAGCGCGCCATCAAGCCAACAAGCAGCAAGGGGATGTACGCATTCAAACCCGCGGATGCCGAGAGACCGAATGCGGTAAAAATGCCAGTTATTAATTCCATGGTTCCTCCAAATCTTCGCGCCGTTCAGCGCCAATCATAGGCGAGAATCAGCCCAGGGGAAAGGCTCCCCAAGTACCGGTGAGGCTCAGGCGGAGCAGGTCGATTACGCTGATCATCAGAAAGGCTAGGGTCGTCCCCGCCAGGAAAGGCATCCACATTTGTTTGAGCGAAGTGAACTCATTATCCAGGCGCATGATCAGGACCCAGACCATGCTGAAGACCATGATCAATAACGCCAGCACGCCGAGCACGCTCAATATTGCGATGGGGTAAAGAACAATGGGACTTTCGGTGAGGACAAGCAGATCTATCAGGAGGATAATGCCAACGAGCGCCGCCAGTTTCTTCCAGCTGATGGCGCGGCCTGGGTCGGCATCTTTCCAGGCGCTCTGGTTGAACGCCGGGTACAGGATCGAAGCCAGCGCGATGCCCATGCCGCTGCCGGTGAGCAGACGCAAGGTATTGTTTGGGATGTAGAGATTGGGAATATTATTGAGCGCGCCGCCAGCAGTTTCTTTGAACAGGTAGAAGAACGAATTCGTTCCGTCAATGCCAAAGGCAGCCAGGAAGAATAACAGCGGAGCGCCGAGCTTCCAGCCAGGCATGCCGCTCTTCTTCGGGCTGACGATGGCGAAAAAGAGCAGGGAAATCCCCGCCGCGTAAAATTCACCGGTACAGCGCGCACACAGAGGCAGCTGTCGCCCGCCGATCTGGAATGAGCGTTCGTCGATCCGGTGACAAATCGCGTAGCCAATTCCATCCGCTTTTCCGAGCAGTCCCGGCGGCGTGACGCTGAACCAGACAGCAAATACGATGAGCAGCGCCAGAGGAACAAGGATACGCGTAAGGTTTCTCAACTGTGGTCTTGCAGAAGCATTTTCCATTCCGTTCATTATATGAGTATATACGATTGCGTGCAAGAAAGATTGCGTGAGTAGGGTATGATTAATTTGGTGATGAGCCTTGCGAAGTCCGAAGGATCTCTTCGCAAGGCTGACCCAAATCATTCACGAGAGAGAAACCATGAAACGAATCGGAATTTTGACAGGCGGGGGCGACGCACCCGGGTTGAACGCAGTGATCCGAGCGGTGGTCAAGACGGCGATTTACGAGTACGGATGCGAGGTGATCGGCATTCGGGACGGCTATGACGGTTTCATCGATGACCAAGGCATCGTTCCGCTGGGTATTGAGGATGTACGCGGGCTCTTGCCGCGCGGCGGCACGATCCTGGGCGCGGCGAATCGCGGCAACCCGTATGCACGAAAGGTGATCAGGGACGGCAAGGAAGTCACTATTGATGTTTCCGATGAAATTGTCAAAGGCATTCAGCGGCTCGAGATGGATGCCCTGCTGGTGCTGGGCGGAGATGGCACGCTGCACATCGCCCACGAGTTATTCCAAAAAGGCGCCCCTGTGATTGGCGTTCCCAAGACTATCGACAACGACATCGGCGGCACGGAAGCCACGTTCGGGTTCGATACCGCGGTCACGACTGCCACCGAAGCCATCGATAAACTGCATACCACTGCCGAGGCGCATCACCGCGTGATGGTACTCGAGTTAATGGGGCGCAACGCGGGGTTCATTACTTTGCATGCTGGTGTCTCTGGTGGGTCAGATGTGATCCTGATTCCCGAGATCCCCTTCAGGTACGAGTCGGTTCTCGCCAAGGTTCAGGAACGCATGGATCGCGGGATGTTGTTCAGCATCATCGCTGTGTCAGAAGGTGCGAAACCGCTGGAAGGTGAGCAGGTGTTCTCGCGGGCAGGCGATGAGATTTACGTCCCCCGGCTTGGAGGGATCAGCCAGGTTATTGGAGAATACATAGAAAAACAGGGCTTCGAAACACGCGTGACCGTTCTGGGTCATCTACAGCGCGGCGGCTCGCCGACTCCATTCGACCGCTGGCTGGCGACCCGTTACGGCGCCGCAGCAGTCCGGCTGGCGGCGCAGGGCAAATTTGATCGCATGGTGTCGCTTCGGGCGGGGGAGATCGTGGAGGTATCCTTCAAAGAAGCCCTTGCCGTCCCCAAGCGGGTAAACCTCCATGACGACGCGATTGTCACCGCGCGCGGCATGGGCATTTCATTCGGCGATTAAACCACAATGCCGCCCTTTCGGACGGCACTGGTGGGGCGCTGTGGCTTCCCAAACGGTAGACGAACTTACTGTCTACTGGAGGAGGGATGCCACAGCGCTGGGTTTATTACTACTATCCATTTGAGACATCACCTCCTCCTTTCTATAGGATGGCGGTTCGATTTGTTTGCCCCCGAAGAATGCCAGAAGTATGGCATATTTCAATTCGAATGTCAATGGGGGAAATTCGACTCTTATAAAATTGTAATGCGGTACAAATCGGCGGAATTGTGATACCTTTTGAGAGTCTCCGCGAGCGCAACGGGACTATCCTTTGAAAAATTTCATGGAGGCCCCATATGACAACCAATCCTAACCGTTTCTGGGTGATCGTGATTCTGCTTGGCTGGACTTTTGACTTCCTTTTTTGGGAGAAACCGCTGGGGATTAATTTTGCCATCATTATGACTCTCTGTCTGGCGACCGGCATTCTGCTTCTGCGCGGGGATGGGCTGCGCCTCTCGCACCGGTCGGGTTTGCTCCTGCTTCCGATCGCGTTCCTCACCGCGATGACCTTTATCCGACTTGAACCTATGACGGTCTTCCTGTCTGTTGTAATGATCCTCTTCCTCATGGGCGTCTTTGCCCTGACCTATCGCAGCGGCGAATGGCCGCGCTACAGTCTGCTCGATTACGCCTTCGGATACCTGCTCCTGGCAGGCAGCATGATCATCCGTCCGCTGGGATTGGCTGCCGAGAATCGCCGTCTCCTTGCGGGACATTCCTCCCTAAGCCCGAGCGAGAAGCGCGGCGCGTGGATCTGGCCCTTCGTACGTGGGATCGTCATCGCTCTGCCGGTTATCGCGATTTTTGCATCCCTGCTTTCGTCGGCTGACCCCATCTTTGCACAACGCTTCGAAGGTTTCATTGATCTGTTCAACATCGACAACCTGCCCGAATATATTTTCAGGCTGGTGTACATCCTGGTCTTTGCGTACGCGCTGGCAGGCGCGTTCCTGCACGCTGCGCAGAAGTCTGATGAGAACGTGCAGGAAAAGACCTGGGTCTCACCTTTCCTTGGTTTCACCGAATCGACGATTGTGCTTGGCAGTGTGGTGATCCTGTTTATCATATTTGTTGTGATCCAATTCCAATATTTCTTTGGCGGGCAGGCGAACATCAGCATCGAAGGCTATACCTACTCGGAATATGCTCGCCGAGGCTTTGGTGAGCTCGTCGCGGTCGCTTTCTTCAGCCTATTCCTGCTGCTTGGGCTGGGATCCATCACCCGCCGTGAAAACGAGAGTCAGCGCCGCAGTTTTTCCCTGCTCGGTATCGGACTTGCCGGGCTATTGATCGTGATGCTGATCGCGGCGTTCCAGCGGCTTGCTCTGTACGAGGCGGCGTATGGATTTTCACGTCTGCGCACCTATACTCATGTCTTCATGATCTGGCTGGGGTTGCTTCTCATTGCGGTAGTCCTTCTTGAGGTCCTGCGCCGTGAGCGCGCCATCGGGCTGGCAATGATCTCGGCTGCACTCGGATTTATTATTTCACTCAACATGTTGAATGTGGATGCTTTCATTGTGAACCAGAATGTCCGGCGTGAGATCCGTAGCACCACCGATCAGTCATTTGCACAGGGCCGCGCTGACCTGGACACGCAATACTTTTTAGATCTTTCTGATGATGCGATCCCGCCGCTTGTACGGGCATTTCGGGCAGAATCCATGCCAGAGTCCGTAAGGAAAAAAATCGGCGCCGCGCTCACATGTATGCTGTACGAGCGTGAACAGTCTGAGTACGTCATCCCCTGGCAGGGATTCCATTTTTCTCGCTTGAATGCCGATGCCGCGTTTCGGCAGGTCAGCAAGGAATTGCAGGCATATCAAGTTATCGATGAAGACTGGCCCGTCCTGGTAGAAACGCCAGACGGCGAGGAATTTTCCTGTTATCCGTACTACGAGGATTAGGTAGAACACGTAAAAAGACGCCTGATACCAAGTGTCTTTTTTATATGGAAATTCAATGGAATACTATATTAAACAACGAACATGCCTGAAAGCATATCTTTTCTAAAGTGCCTCTCGCGAAGCACCCTGTGGGCACGGGAAATGGGAGCATGGGTCGCAAACAAAAAACATGCCCGAAAGCATGCCTCTTCTAAGGTGCCCTTCGCGGATCTGTTCCGAACCACCTCCCCCGTTTCCAGAGGTGATAAATCAGTAGTAGCTCGACAGGTTCATAACCCGCAGGTTATGAACCTAAGTTTTGCCAGTACAGAATGAGGATCAAACTTTGACGCGGGCGGAAATAGCATAGTTCAATTTATTGGGACATGCCTATCATTGCACGCGAAGCGTGAAGCTGGCACGCACGATCACGGCTCTGGCGGGGAGTGAGAAAATCCAGTCTGCACAGTTGGCAGCACTTACAGTGTGCTTCGCGAAGGCACTGCAATATCAACCACAGTTAAATGGGGCAATAGGTTTTGACAGCCAATTCGCTTTACATTCTCTGAATTCTGTTGGCAATGCTGTTTCACTGATAATATCCTGCCACTATTGACGCAATTCCACTCGATACGTTAAACTGAAAGTGCTTTCACTTATTGCTTTCATTGGAGGACTCAGATGCCGCTGATAAAAAAGCCTACGATCTATGATGTTGCCAAGCGTGCCGGAGTAAGCATCACAACTGTTTCTCGCATGCTTAACACACCAGATAAAGTCAATTCTGAAACACGTGGAAAAGTGCTTACAGCTATCGATGCCTTAGGCTTTGTTCC